>JAUNQL010000028.1 GCA_030536195.1 Clostridia bacterium
TGTGTATTTGCGTTGCTATAATGATTGAGTTAACAAGTGTAAAGTTAATATATTAATAGGTATCTAATGATTTAGATTTATATATTGACTTCGCTAAACAGTTATACAAGAAAGGGTGATTTGGAGGAATGGCTTCAGAAATGATTAATCAGGTCCTTGACGCAGAGAAAACTGCTGCTGACAAGGAAGCTGCTGCAAGAGCTAAGGCTGCTGACATTATTAAGTCCGCAGAGGCAGAAGCTAAAGCTACTGCTGAAGCCGGTAAGGTTGCTGCAGCCAAAGAAAAAGAACAGATTATAGCAAAGGCGCAGAAGAAAGCGGATGAAATTTACGCCGACGCTAAATCGCAGGCAGTGCAAAAGAAGGATGCACTTCTCAAGAAGAGTGATGAGAAGATGGATGAATCTATTGCAGCTGTAATCAAGCACATTATTCCATAATTATTTGTTTATGGAGACAAATTAATAAGGAGGTGTTTCTTGAATGGCGATTTTGACAATGAAGCGCATTGAACTCCTTGCCATGCTCAGCGACAGTAAGTCAATCCTTGACTTAATCCAGCAGAGCGGATGTGTTGAAGTTCTCGACATCGAAGAGGAATCAAATGATTTCTACAAACTTTCAATGGCTACATCAGTTAACCAGTTTGACAAGTTTAAGGGTGTCGCAACACAGGCTTTAGAGACTCTCAATCAGTACGCGCCAAAGGACGGCGGTTTGCTCGATTCATTCGCACCACGTCCAGACATGACCGTAACTGACTTCTATAAGAAGGCTCAGGACGCAGATGCTATACTCAGCAAATGTTACGGCATTAATGCGCTTTATAAAGAGATACAAGACGCGAGGACCGAGATCATTCGTGCTCAAACGAGTATCGACCAGGTAATGCCTTGGGCTAATCTTGATATCCCATCCTCTTACAAGGGTACTCAGTTTACTACTTGTTTCGTAGGAAGCATCGGCGAACCAATCACTGAGGCTGATATCAATGCAAAGCTTGCAGAGGCAGTACCAGAGATCGACTTCAAAGTCGAGACTGTCCTTGAGGACAAGAATCAGACTTGTCTTGTAGCTATTTGCCATAACGAGAATGCTAAGGATTTCGAGCAGGCATTACGAAGCATCGGCTTTGTAACACCATCAGATCCTACCAAGCACGAACCAGCAGTTCGTATTAAACGCTTGGAAGCACAAATCGAAAAGTGCAATGAGAAAATCGCAGAGAACGAGGAAAAGATTAAAACTTACGCCGAGTTCCGTGGCGATATTGAGTTCTTAGTTGACTACTTCACATTAAGAGCTGACAAGTATCAGGCACTTGACAAAATCTCAATGAGCGACAACATCTTCGTACTTACTGGTTATGTACCAGAGATTTACGTAGAGGGACTTACCAAGAAACTCGAAAGTCTCTTTGATGTCGCAATCTCCATTACTGACCCAGATCCAGAGACAGAGGAGATTCCAGTTCTTCTCGACAACGGTTCTATCGGACAGACAATGGAATCAATCACAGAAATGTATGCATTGCCAACACACAACGATGTTGACCCTAACAAGGCTATGGCAGTTTTCTATTACTTGCTATTTGGTCTTATGCTCGGTGATGCAGGCTACGGTATCTTAATGGTTATCGCATGTCTCATCGTTAAGTTTAAGTACAGACTTGAACCTAAGAAAGCAGCAACAGTCAACTATGGTTTGCTTTGTGGTATTGGTACTACTTTCTGGGGTATCGTACTTAACGGTTGGTTTGGTGACCTTCCAGCTTATCTTTCAAATGGTCTTAAGATGGGCGGTACAAACCCAATGTCAAAACTCAGTTTCTTTGAAGCAATGGAAACTAGTGAGGCAACAGTTGTATTCCTCATGATTTGTTTGATGATTGGTATTATCCATTTGGTATATGGCCTTTGCATCAACATTTACAACATGTGGAAGCACGGCAACAAGTTCGAAGCAATTGTTGAGAACTTGCCGATGATTCTTATCTTTATTGGCTTCTTGCCACTCATCGACAGCCAGATTTCTGGTGTTGCACTTCGCGCATATGCAACTGATCCAACTGTAACTCATGGCGCAATTCAAGGTTTCTGCCGCGCATTGGTAGTATTCTTTGATACATGCAGCAAGCCATTACTTATGGTTCTCGCTGCTGGTGCTGCTCTTACAGTTCTTGCACCAGTTCTTATTGCTATTAAGAATAAGCAGAAGTTTGGTAAGGTAGCAGGCGGTTTCGGCGCTGGTCTCTATGCACTTTACAATGCAGCTTCAGGTGCTCTCGGCGACATTCTTTCATATGCTCGTCTTTTGGCACTTGGTCTTTGCACAGGTATCATTGCATCAGTTATCAACCAGCTCGCAGCAATGCCAGGCAATCCAATCTTGTTCGTAATTATCTTTGTATTCGGTCACGTAGTTAACATGGCTATCAACCTCATTGGTACTTACGTACACACAAACAGACTTCAATACGTTGAATTGTATGCAAAATTCTACGAAGGCGGCGGACGTCCATTCGAGCCTTTGTCAGTAAAATCAAAGTCATTTAAATTTAAGGAGGAAAATTAATATGTTCCAGATAGTAGAAGCTTTCGGCGGAGACGCTTTAGCAATTTTAGGCGCTGCTCTTGCAGCAATCATCGCAGGTATGGGTTCAGCAAAGGGCGTAGGCATCGTTGGTGAGGCCGCTGCTGGCGTAGTTTCAGAAGATCCAGGTAAATTCGGTAAAGTTCTTATTCTTGAAATCCTTCCAGGTACACAGGGCCTCTATGGTCTTCTTGCAGCTATCATGGTAATGGGTAAAGTTGGCGGTCTTGATCTTGCATCAGGCGCTATGCTCTTCTTCGCATCACTCCCAATCGCTATTGTTGGTTATTTCTCAGGTAAGTCACAGGGCCGCGTTGCTGCTGCTGGTTGCTCACTCGTAGCAAAGAAGCCTGAGCAGAGTGGTAAGGGTATCATCTTCGCAGCTATGGTAGAGACATACGCTATCCTTGCACTCCTTATCTCTATCCTTCTCATCGGTAAGGTTGGCTAATTTTAGTTAATCGTAACAACGTTGATTAGGAGGTTTATCAATGGCAGGGTTAGAAAAAATTATTGAAAGAATTGCTAGTGACTCTGCTGCAAAATGTGACGGCATAATCTTTGATGCTCAGAATGAAGCAACAAAGATTAAGGATGCTGCTACACAAAAGGCCGAGGATGACAAGGCAGCTGTTATCGAAGCAGCCAACAAAGAAGCTAAGGCTCTTGTTGACATGGCTGAATCAGGTGCTGAACTCGAAGGCAAGAAAGAGCTTCTTGCTACTAGAGTAGAAGTTATCAATAAGGCTATTGATGTTGCCTTCCAGAAATTAGGCGCTATGCCTGATGATGAGTATTTTGCAGCACTCTACGCTCTTGTTAAGAAGTATGCACAAGACGGAGAGGGAACAATGCTTCTTTCTAAGAAGGATTTAGGACGTCTTCCTAAGGACTTCGATAAGAAAATTAACGAGGGTCTTGCAAAGGGCGCTAAGATTAGCGTAGCTAAGGACCCAGCTAATATCTCTGACGGCTTTATTCTCGTTTACGGAGATATTGAAATTAACTGTACCTTCGAAGCATTAATCGAGGATTCTCGTGATGCTATCAAGGACGAACTCTATAGTATAATTTTTGCCTAAGCAACACTATTTTCATAAGGAGGCGCGAGTATAATGAATCGCGAATTAGAATACACTTATGCAGTAGCGCGTGTGAGGGCAAATGAGCAAACTCTTTTGAGTGCAGCTGACATCGAACAGCTTATCACTGCTGGTGACTACAAAGTTACAATGCAGAAGCTTTCAGATGCTGGTTGGGGCGAAATTAAGGATATCTATAACTATGCATCATATCTCGAAAACTATTTTGCAAAGACATGGGATTTCCTTGTAGAGATCATGAGCGACATTCATGAACTCGATTTGCTCCTCGTTAAGAACGACATGCAGAACCTCAAAGCAGCACTCAAGCAAATCGTATCTCAGCATGACGCGAAAGACTTATATGTTCAGTCTACAGTTTACGATACAGAGTCAATTTTAAAGGCAGTAGATGAGAGAAGATGGTCTGATCTTCCTGATTTCATGCAAGAGCCAGCAAAGGAAGCATATGAAGTGCTTACTGAAACAGCTAATGGCCAGCTTGCAGATGCCATTATTGATAAAGCAACTCTTGAGAGAATCAAGTACCTTGGCGTTAAGTCAGGTAGCCCAGTTCTCGCTGAGCTCGCTGAGCGTATGTGCGCAACTGCTAACATCAAGACAGCACTTCGTTGCGCAAACACTGGTAAGTCTAAGGACTTCGTAACACGTTCACTCTGTGACTGTGACTCCATTTCTAAGGACAAGCTCGTTGAAACATCTCTTGAGGGTGTTGAATCAGTACTTAAGTATCTTGATGAGTCAGCTTATAAAGATGCTGGTGCTAAGTTCAAAGAGAGCACATCTGTATTTGAGAAATGGTGTGACGATCTTTTGATGGAATGCGTTAAGGAAGCACGTTACACAGCTTTTGGTATTGATCCAATTATTGCTTACTACGTAGCTCGTGACGCAGAAATCAAAACTGTTCGTATAATTCTTTCTGCCAAGATTAATAATCTTCCTGCAGATGTAATTAGAGAGAGGGTGAGAGCGCTTTATGTATAAGATTGCAGCAATGGGTGACAAGTCAAGCATCTATGGCTTTGCTTCAATAGGTCTTGAGATATACCCAATCGACGAACCACAGGCAGCTATCCATCAGCTTAGAAGCATGGTAGACGGTGGTTATGCAGTAATATTCATTACTGAAGAACTTGCAACACAGATCGAAAGCGAACTCGACCGCTATCGTGAATTACCTGTACCGGCTATTATTCCTATTCCGGGTATTCAAGGAAATACAGGTCTTGGTATGAGAAACGTCAGCAAGTCTGTTGAACAGGCAGTTGGCTCAGATATACTTTCAGACGCGTAATGCGCAAATTAAAATTTTAGCCGTAAACAGAAAGGCAAGTGATAGATAGAATGAGTAAAGGTACTATTACCAAAGTCTCCGGACCACTTGTTATTGCCGATGGCATGCGTGACGCTAACATGTACGACGTTGTTCGTGTTAGTGACGAGAGACTTATTGGTGAAATAATCGAAATGCACGAAGATCGTGCGTCTATCCAGGTTTATGAGGAGACATCTGGTCTCGGAACAGGTACAGCTGTTGAATCAACAGGTGAGCCTCTTTCAGTAGAACTTGGACCTGGTCTTATTACTACAATCTATGATGGTATCCAAAGACCACTTGAGAAGATCATGGCAGAGACAGGTAACAACCTCAAGAGAGGTATCGAAGTTCCTTCTCTCGACCGTGAAAAGAAATGGCACTTTGTACCAAAGGTTGCAGAAGGCGACACAGTTGTTCCTGGTGATATCATCGGTATCGTTCAGGAGACTGAGGTTGTTGAACACAGAATTATGGTTCCACCTAAATCAAAGGGTGGCGTTATCAAGTCAATCAAGGAAGGCGACTATGTAGTAACAGACACAGTTGCAACACTTGACAATGGCGAAGAGATCGGACTTATGCAGAAGTGGCCTGTACGTGTAGGCCGTCCTTATGCTCAGAAGCTCGATCCTACAATCCCACTTGTAACAGGACAGAGAGTTGTTGACGCACTCTTCCCACTTGCAAAGGGTGGTTGTGCTGCTATTCCTGGCCCATTCGGTTCAGGTAAGACAGTTACACAGCACCAGCTTGCTAAATGGGCAGACGCTGAAATCGTTGTTTACATCGGTTGCGGCGAGCGTGGTAACGAGATGACTGACGTACTTAACGAGTTCCCAGAACTTATCGACCCACATACAGGTAAGTCTCTCATGGAACGTACAGTTCTTATCGCTAACACATCTGATATGCCTGTTGCAGCTCGTGAGGCTTCAGTTTACACAGGTATCACAATCGCTGAGTACTTCCGTGATATGGGTTACTCAGTAGCTTTGATGGCTGACTCTACATCTCGTTGGGCAGAGGCTCTTCGTGAGATGTCTGGTCGTCTTGAAGAGATGCCAGGTGAGGAAGGTTACCCTGCTTACCTCGGTTCTCGTATTGCTCAGTTCTATGAGCGTGCTGGTCGTGTAATCTCACTCGGTTCTGACGGTCGAGAAGGCGCACTTTCAGCAATCGGTGCTGTATCACCTCCAGGTGGTGATATTTCAGAGCCTGTATCTCAGGCAACACTTCGTATCGTTAAGGTATACTGGGGTCTTGATGCTGCTCTTGCTTACAAGAGACACTTCCCAGCTATTAACTGGCTTACATCTTACTCACTTTATGCTGATAAGCTTGGTAAGTGGTTCAACAGTGAAGTAGCTGATGACTGGACAGAGCTCAGAACTAAGATGATGACACTCCTCTCAGAGGAAGCAGAGCTTGACGAAATCGTTAAGATGGTAGGTATGGATGCTCTTTCAGAGCCAGACCGTCTTAAGATGGAAGCTGCTCGTTCAATCCGTGAGGACTTCCTTCATCAGGTTGCTTTCGACCCAGTTGATACATATTCTTCTCCTAAGAAGATGCACTACATGATGACTCTCGTATGTGCTTTCTACGAGCGTTCAGCAGATGCACTTTCAAACGGTGCTTCAATTAAGGACATCATTGATCTTCCAGTACGTGAAGCTATCGGACGTTTCAAGTACATCAAGGAAGAGGATATTGATGCAGAATACGAGAAGATTGACGCAAGACTCAACAGCGAGCTTGCTGATGCTCTCAACAAGGAGGAGGACTATTAATGCCAAAAGAGTATAGAACTATACAAGAGGTTGCTGGTCCTCTTATGATCGTACGTGACGTTGAAAACGTTACATATAACGAACTTGGCGAAATCGAGCTTGCAAACGGCGAGAAGCGTCGTTGTAAGGTTCTTGAAGTTGATGGTTCTAATGCTGTTGTACAGCTCTTCGAGAGCTCAACAGGTATCAACCTTTCAGATTCTAAGGTTCGTTTCTCTGGACGTCAGATGGAACTTGGTGTTTCAACAGACATGCTCGGCCGTGTATTTGACGGTCTTGGCAACCCAATCGATGGTGGTCCAGAAATTATTCCTGATAAGAGACTCGATGTTAACGGTGCACCAATGAACCCAGCAGCTCGTGCATTCCCATCAGAGTTCATTCAGACAGGTGTTTCTGCTATCGACGGACTTAACACTCTTGTTCGTGGACAGAAGCTTCCTATTTTCTCAGGTTCAGGTCTTCCACATGCTGAACTTGCAGCTCAGATCGCCCGTCAGGCTAAGGTACGCGGTAAGGACGAGCAGTTCGCCGTTGTATTCGCAGCTCTCGGTATCACATTCGAGGAGCAGAACTTCTTCGTAGAATCATTCCGTGAGACAGGCGCTCTTGACAGAACAGTCATGTTCTCAAACCTTGCTAACGACCCAGCTGTTGAGCGTATCGCTACTCCAAAGATGGCTCTTACAGCTGCTGAATATCTTGCATTTGACAAGGGCATGCACGTTCTTGTTATCATGACAGATATCACAAACTATGCAGATGCTCTTCGTGAAGTATCTGCTGCTCGTAAGGAAGTTCCAGGTCGTCGTGGTTATCCAGGTTACCTCTACACTGACCTTGCTACAATGTATGAGCGTGCTGGTCGTCAGAAGGGTAAGGATGGTTCAATCACAATGATTCCTATCCTTTCAATGCCTGAGGACGATAAGACTCACCCAATCCCTGACCTTACAGGTTACATTACTGAGGGTCAGATCATGCTTTCACGTGACCTTGACCGTCGTGGAATCCAGCCTCCAGTAGACGTTCTTCCATCCCTTTCACGTCTTAAGGATAAGGGTACTGGCGAAGGCAAGACACGTAAAGACCACTCTAACACAATGAACCAGTTGTTCGCTGCTTACTCACGTGGTAAGGATGCTAAGGAACTTATGACAATCCTTGGTGAGGCAGCTTTGACTGATATCGACCTTCTCTATGCTAAGTTTGCTGACGAGTTCGAGAAGCAGTACGTATCACAGGGTTACACAACTAACAGATCTATCGAGGAAACTCTTGATCTTGGTTGGGAACTCCTTCGTATCCTTCCTCGTGCAGAACTTAAGCGTATTTCTGATGCATTACTCGATGAGTATTATGACAAAAAGTAAAGTAGGTGAAGCCTTGTGGCTAGACTCAATGTAAACCCTACCCGCATGGAGCTCACCAACATTAAGAATAAGCTTAAGACAGCAAAGAAAGGTCATAAGCTTTTAAAGGATAAACGTGACGAATTGATGCGTCAGTTTATCGAACTTGTTCGTGAGAACAAGGAACTTCGTCGTGAGGTTGAAAGAGGAATTGAAGCAGCAAACGCTCATATGTCTGTTGCTCGTTCTGTAATGTCAGACGAAGCTCTTAATGTTGCACTTATGCTTCCTATGCAGGAGATGAGCCTTGAGATAACTGAAAAGAATGTCATGAGCGTTATGATCCCTGTATTTGACGCAAAGTTTAAGACAGCGGATGCTAACGATATATATTCATACGGTTATGCATTCACTTCAAGTGACTTGGATGACGCTGTTAAGGCATTATCCGATATTATGCCTCTAATGCTTAGACTCGCTGAAGTTGAGAAATCTTGCCAGCTCATGGCTGCTGAGATTGAGAAAACTAGACGCCGTGTTAACGCACTTGAGCACGTACTTATCCCTCAGTATGAGGAGACAATTAAGTACATCCGCATGAAACTTGACGAAAATGACCGTGCTACAACAACACGTCTCATGAAGGTTAAGGACATGATGCTTGAAGAGGCTCATCATTATAGTGAGAAAGAGGCTTAAAGCTTCTTTTTGACTGAATTAACTGGCCCGCTTTATATAAGCGGGCCTTTTAAGGTGAAAACTATGGGCACAGCAAAAATTATAATGTATATACTTATAATAATAGCTATAGTGTACGCACTATGGCTTGTTATCAGTTCATATCAAAAGACAAAAGCAATCTTTGATGAGAAGAATCAGGAGAGGCTTCGCCGAGAGCAGAGCGGACCTCTGACAGACTTCCACATGCATACGACTTATTGCGACGGCAAGAACTCTCCACAGGAGATGCTCGAGGCCGCAATAAAGCTTAAAATGGACGCGATTGGCTTTTCCGTTCACTCACATCTTGACAGTGAACCAGACTGGACAATCGCTAGCAAAGACATGCCATTTTATGTTGGAGAACTCTCCAACATGCAGGGCGACTATGAGCCTAAAATCAACGTATTTATAGGCATTGAGCAGGATTACTGGTCAAAACCAGAGGACTGCGATATAGAGGGAATTGAGTATAAAATTGGCTCAGTTCATAGCCTCATTGAGGAGGACACTAGGGGCTCCTCACTTGATGATAAACCAGAGATAACACTCGCTTGTTGTGAGAAGTATTTCGATGGTGATATCTACAAAATGGTCGAGCGTTATTTCGAGCTTGTGGGCGATCTTTACGAGCGCACACATTGTGAGGTTTTAGGCCATTTTGACCTCATCACCAAGTTTGATGAACTAGGCATCGATACTGACAACGAGCGTTACATAAATGCCGAGAAAAAGGCACTCGAAAAGCTCTCAAAAACACCAGTGATTTTTGAGATAAACACAGGTGGTATGGCACGTGGCTACAAGACCGCTCCATACCCATCAGAGCGTGTTTTGCGCTACCTTGGCGAGCACAAAATTCCAGTAATTTACTCGTCCGATGCGCACTCAACCGACACGCTCCTCTACGCCCGCGACGAGGTCAAAGCGCTAGTAGAAAAATACGACCTCGAGCTGGTATATTACCCAATCTAGGTTTCTGCCGGTCAAACGTATGCGGACACATAGTAAAAGGTCGTCCGCTGTTTAGTGGCACTCACAAATCGAATTGTCAAGGCACGCTTCGC
>JAUNQL010000161.1 GCA_030536195.1 Clostridia bacterium
AACTCAACTTGAAGAAATTTTGAGTGAGTAAAAACAAAAGGACCAGTGGGAAACCACTGGTCCTTTATTGTGGTGGAGATGGCGGTAATCGAAACCGCGTCCGAAAACTCATTCACACAAACTTCTACGAGTGTATTTAACCTTTTGCGATTCCCCCAAGTATACGCCGATTAACGGGCTTATACCGTCGGTAACCTCTACTTCATGACAAGGGAGGAGGTACTCTCTTGTTCACGTTCACCGCTAGTCGACGCCCTATCTCAAGCCGCGGTGCTCAAGAGAAGGACGGGTTGCATTAAGCAGCCTGTAAAACTGGTTTTTCGTCAGTTATTTTTAAGTTGCAGAGTTTTATAGTGGGCCCTACACCACTACTCGCTTATCATGCTTCAAAATCCCCGTCGAAATCCTTTCATCCCCTCATATAAGAGTTATTGATTGCGCTCCTTGAGAGCGCGACGGGCTTCGAGGTCGGCATCGCGTTTAGCGACGGTGGCACGCTTGTCGTATGTGTGCTTACCTTTGCAGAGGCCGACTTGGATTTTAAGGCGGCCACGATTAAAGTAAGCAGAAAGAGGGATAAGTGTGACACCCTCTTGCTGGACCTCGGCAAAGAGCTTGTTGATTTCCTTCTTGTGCATAAGGAGACGGCGTTTTCTCATTGGGTCACGGTTAAAGATGTTGCCGTGATCATATGGGGCAATGTGCATACCGTTGACCCAGAGTTCGCCGTTGTCGACTGAAATCCAAGCATCTTTTAAATTGATTTTGCCCTGACGAACTGATTTTACTTCAGTTCCAAAGAGCTCTATGCCTGCTTCATGACTTTCGAGAACGAAGTATTCATGGTAGGCTTTTTTATTTGTGGCAACGGTGGTAAGGCCGTTGTCATTTTTCTTGTCTGCCACAATACTTCACCTCTATTCTAGATTTCTCTTCTGCCCTCCATAGCTCTTGTGAGCGTTACCTCGTCGGCATACTCAAGGTCTGCACCGACAGGAACGCCGTAGGCAAGGCGTGTAACGCGAATGCCAAGTGGCTTTAAAAGGCGAGAGATATACATGGCAGTTGCCTCTCCTTCAACGGTTGGGTTAGTGGCCATAATGACCTCTGACACACCGTCAAGGCGGGCAAGGAGCTGCTTTATTGTAAGTTGATCAGGGCCAACTCCACTCATTGGGGAGATGGCGCCATGGAGCACATGGTATGTGCCCTCAAATTCATGTGTGCGTTCGATTGCGATTACATCGCGTGGATCCTCAACTACGCACACAACTGATTTATCACGTGCCTCGTTTCTGCAAATTGAGCAAGTTTCATCCTCTGTCAAGTTGCAACAGATTTGGCACTGATGAATACTTTCGTGGGCATTGGAGATTGCGTTGGCGAACTTCTCGGCATCCTTCTTGTCCATATCAAGGACATAGAATGCCATTCGCTGTGCGCTTTTCTTGCCAATGCCTGGCATGCGCTCGAACTGATTGATCAGCTCCTCGAGCGCTGCAACGTCATATCCTAAACTCATAATCCAAGTCCTGGTATATTCATACCGCCAGTGATGTTACCGATCTCACGTTCCATTGTCTCTTTTGCTTTGCGCTGTGCCTCGTTGAGAGCAGCGATAAGCATATCTTCGAGCATTTCAACGTCGTCTGGATCAACTACGTCTGGCTGAATCTTGATTGACTTAATTTCGTTTGCACCAGTAACAGCAACCTCTACAGCGCCGCCACCTGATGAAGCAGTGAATTCAGTCTCTTCAACTTCCTTCTGCTTGTTTTCCATATTCTCCTGCATCTGCTGGAGCTGTTTCATCATTGCGGCCTGGTTCATGCCGCCCTGGTTAGGGATTCTTGCTTTCATATCTAAAACTCCTTAAAGTATATTAGTCTTCTACGAAGAAACTGAAATCTACTTGGCCTTCCATCCTGTCGATGAATGCATCAAGTGGATCAACATCGCTTGCTTCTTCAACTTCTGGCTCCTCACTATTAGGACTCATATCAAGAGGTGAAGCAGCTGGTGCGAAGTCATCGTCCGGCAAAGGAATTTCCTCAACAGGTGCTTCTTCAACTGCTGGAACAGGCTCCGGTTCAGAAACAACTACTGGCTCTTCAATAACTTCCTCTGTTGTTTCAAAAGTCTCTCCATCAAGTGGGAGACGAGGTGTCAAGTATTCGCCAAGAACGGTGAATGTTGCATTGTAAATCGTCTCTTTATGTGTATCCATTGGAAGGAAACGCTTGAGTAAAATGTTGTCAGTTACAACAACAAGTGAGTTACCTTTCTTGTATGGCTTTGCACTGTTCATTGTACCGATGAGAGCCTTATCTGTGCTGACAACTTCTCTGATGAGAGCATTCCAAACGTTGAGAGGAATCTCACCATCTGGGAGTGACTCTGTCAATGAGATGTGTTCAGGAACTGACTCAACAAC
>JAUNQL010000162.1 GCA_030536195.1 Clostridia bacterium
CACTTACATAGCCGCCAAATCCTACGACTACATCTGGCTGAAATTCTGCAATGATTTTTCCTGCTGCAGAAGAACTTGTCAATGTCCAAACCAGTGTCCTTATATTTTTAGCGATACTCACAGGAGTGAAACTCCTCTGGAAACCGCTTATTCTAATTGTTTTAAAGTCAAATCCCGCATTTGGAACAAGGCGGGCCTCCATATGGTCAGGTGTGCCGATAAATAGTATCTCTGCGTCATCGCCGTAAGTTTCCCTAATTCGTGAAGCGACAGCGAGCGCAGGATTTATATGTCCGCCGGTTCCACCTGTTGCAAAAAGAATTTTCATAACTATCTCCCATTTTATGAACGTTTAATATTTGCAGTTCTTGAAATACCAAGTATCAATCCCATTTCAAAGAGCAACATCATCAGTGATGTACCACCATAAGAGAAGAAAGGAAGACTGATACCTGTGTTTGGCAATACATCAGTAACAACGGCAATATTAAGTGATGCCTGAAGTCCTACCTGGAATGAAAGGCCCATTGCAAGTAGAGATGCAAACTTATCCTTTGTGTGGATAGCGATATAGAATCCACGCCATACAAGCAAAACAAAAAGGATAATAATTATTGCTGCACCGATTATGCCAAGTTCCTCGCATACAATCGAGAAAATAAAGTCGTTCTGTGGCTCGGATACGTAAAGCTGCTTCTGCTTTGAATTGCCAAGACCAACGCCAAAGAGTCCACCAGAACCTATCGCATACAGCGCGTTGTTAGTCTGCCAACGAACGCCTCTTGGATCGTAGTCCTTATCGATCCAAGCGAGGATACGTGGTTGTGCGTGTGCCGGAAGGATTTCCGGATTGAGCACAACTATGATTGCGGCAGCAACAACGAGCACAATTCCTATAACAAAAATCTTATAATCAAAGCCCGCAAACCACATCATCATAAGTCCAAGAGCAAAGATAAGAAGTGTACCAGATACGTGGTTCTCAAGATAAACCAAAACGCATGCAACGCCAACAATTGCAACATAGAGCAAAAAGCAATATGTGCGGACCGGCATGCGGTAATTTCCGACCTTCATTATCTCGCTTGAATTGATGCCCTTGTAATGCTCCCCTATATGCATTGCAAGGTAAAGGATGATAGCGAGCTTTGCGATTTCGGACGGCTGGAAAGTTGTGATACCAGGAATTGTTATCCACCTATGGAATTCCTCGAATCCAGAAGGTGGCGTAACAAAAAGTACTACAACAAGGAGCAAGTACGAAACCGCAAGAAGTGGCGTTGCAGCCACTTTATAGATTTCAACTTTAAACTTGGATGCAACGAACATCGCAACAAGGCCAACTATTGCAAAAACAAACTGGCGCTTAAAGTAATAAAGACTATCTCCGAAATTATAATAGCAATATGTATATGATGCCGAGAACATCATTGTGAGTCCTATTGTAAGAAGGGCGAGGACAAGACAGAGGAATGGAATATCCATACCTCCACGCGCCAAAAGCGCTGGATTTATTTGCCTTTTCTTCTTAGCGTTAGTAGCCATACACTGCTCCTAGATTTATTCTCCAAAATAAGTAAGAAGGCAAGCACCGATTCCTGCGAGCAAACTTACAAATGAAAATACTAAAACGATTTTTACTTCAGACCAACCACACTTTTCAAAGTGATGGTGAATAGGTGCCATCTTTAAAAGACGCTTACCTGTTGCATTTGGATCTGTTTTTCTTGCTATTTTCTTGGTGATTTTGAAATAACCAATTTGAACTACATCTGAAAGACCCTCGATTACATATACAAGACCTGCAACGAGGAGAATGAGTGGACAATCAATTGCATAAGCAAGTGCCACTACCATACCACCGAGGAACATGGAACCCGTATCACCCATAAAGCACTTTGCTGGGTGCCAGTTCCAAATAAGGTAACCTGCGCATGATCCAAGAAGTGCACATGCAGCGATTGAAGCGCCCATGTAATGGCGAAGGACTGCCATTACAGCAAATGAGAGAGCAACTGTTACTGTAACAGAAGCACAAAGTCCATCAATACCATCTGTGAAATTAACTGCATTGACAGTTGCATAGATAACTATCACTGTGAAAATTGCAAAGATTATTGGTGAACCATAACCTACATTTCCTACGAAAGGAATAAACATATACTGGTCGCCTGTGAGGCAAAGAGTAACAATGTAAGCTCCTGAAAGCGCAAGCTGAAGGAGCGTTTTTTGTATAACGGTCAAACCTTCATTTTGCTTCTTGGCAACTTTGATATAGTCATCAGCAAAACCTATAAGTCCAAAGCCCAAGGCGAGGATAATTCCTGAATAAAGTTTTACCTTTAAGCTGCCAGCAACTGGGCTCTCCCCTCCAACGAGGTCAACACCCATAAGTTTATTAATTACTATAACAACGATTGTTGCAACGATTGTT
>JAUNQL010000163.1 GCA_030536195.1 Clostridia bacterium
AGACTAATATGATTAGATACCTTGAGGAAAATGAGGATGGAGACCTTGAAGGCTTCCTTGAGGAAGTGTCCCTCATGTCAGATATCGATGCTTATAATGAGCAATCAGATGTCGTTGTTATGATGACGCTTCACTCGGCAAAGGGCCTTGAATTTCCAGTTGTATTTATCACTGGAATGGAGGAGGGACTCTTCCCGGGTCGTCAGTCAATGTATGACAGCAACGAACTCGAGGAGGAGCGTCGACTCGCATACGTTGGTATCACACGTGCCAAGGAGAGGCTTTACCTTACAAACGCATCAATGCGTGTTATGTTTGGCCAGACAACGCGTAACCCACAGTCACGCTTTATTGAGGAAGTACCGCCAGAGTACTACGCACAAAAGCCAGGACGCTCAACTGCTGGCTATGGTTACAAGGGATACTCATCCAATTACAAAAAGCCAAGCTTTAGCAGTTTCGGTGGATATTCCTCATCCTACTCTGGCGACTTTGGTAGTGAGGAGTATGATGGACCTTATGGCGATGCTTCCAAGATGAGTTCTTATAACACATCTCGCAAGATTTCAGGTAAGTCTAAGCCACAGGCTGAAAAGGTTGATATTGATTACTCAGTAGGTGATACTGTAACTCACAAGGCATTTGGCACTGGTGTAGTTGTATCAGTCACTCCAATGGGCAATGACAACTTGATAGAAGTTGCCTTTAACAAGGCTGGTACTAAAAAGCTCATGGCAAACTATGCCAAGCTCGAAAAGGTATAAAAGGACCCCTTCAGCGGTTGCTGAAGGGGTTTGTTTTATACTCTAAATGGTGACGATACACCAGAAATCCTAAAGTTTTTAGGCTTTTGGTTGTATATCGTCCTGTATGCCGAGAACGCAAGTCCGAGGCCGACATAGAGGCAGAGACTTGATGAACCACCGGCACTAAAGAATGGAAGTGTGATACCGATTACAGGACCGACACGAAGGCACATTGCAATGTTGATAATTGTCTGTGCTGCTATCATTGTTCCAAGTCCGTAACACATTAGTGTTGCTGACCAGTCAGCAGATTTCTTACCAGTTTTAACAACACGGATAATTACGGCACAGATAAGGGCGAGAGCAACGATTCCTCCAAGGAATCCAAACTCCTCACACACTACTGTGAAGATCATATCACTCTCACTAACTGGTACCGAACCACGCTGTGTTAATGTGCCTTTGAAAAGACCCATACCGAGGAATCCGCCGTTGCTGATAGCGGTGAGTCCACGGTTTTGCTGGTATGCTACATCAGGGTATTCCTCTGGATTTACGATTACGATAAAGCGCTGCTTTTGGTAATCGCTAAAGAACTTGAACCAGAGCAGAGGAATAGCTGCTGCAGCAACGGCAACAATTGAAACGATGTACTTCCAACTGATGCCACCGAGGAAGAGCATTGCGAATGCAATGCAGATGAATACGGCTGCAGAACCATCGTCGCCTGACTTCATAACGAGAAGTGTAGGGATGAGTGCGTGAACACCAAGTAGTAATACGTTGAGTGGCTTGTTTATATCATTCTTAACCGCATTTAAGTGATATGAGAAAGTGATGATAAACAAAACTTTAACCAGCTCGGACGGCTGGAAATAGAAGAATCCAAAATCGAGCCAAACCTGTGAGTCTGGTCGGTTCGGTGGTGCAACACCGAGTGGGGACATGACGAGTATCATCAGTCCGACTCCGGCAATTGCCCAGATAAACCACAGTCGCGTGAATATATCGTAGTCTATTAGTGAGATGATCATTGCGCCGATAAGACCACCAAATACCGCGATAACCATAACCAGAGCATCACGTGGGATGCCACCGTCAACTGTATGGACTTTGGCACTGTAAACCATAAGTATTCCAAAAGCGGAAGTTAGCAGTGATAAGAAGAGCAGGAGCTTGTCAGTACCTTTGACAAAATGTACTACTTGATCCTTGATTTTGCGCAAACGTCACACCTCACTTTCTTGAAATTTAATATCAACATTATAATAGGGTCAGGATATTATTTCAAGTTTGTCTCTATTAATGTAATAAAAATGTAGTGTTTTACTTTATTATATGCTATAATAACGCGAATTTATTTATTGGAGGTGAGCACTCTTGGAAATTATCACTCATAGTGAGGCTGAAACTGAGGCTTTTGCTGAGGACTTTGCAAAGGGCTTAAAACCATCAAACGTGCTCGCTTTCTTTGGCGGAATGGGCATGGGCAAGACCGCTTTTACAAGAGGCCTTGCAAGGGGCCTTGGCGTGACGATGAACGTTTCAAGCCCTACCTTTGCCATAGTCAACGACTATGGTGGCAATCCA
>JAUNQL010000164.1 GCA_030536195.1 Clostridia bacterium
CTTTTAAAGAGTGCAGAAGATGTTCTTATACTTACTCATAAAAATCCAGACGGCGACACGCTTGGATGTGGCGTAGCTCTCTGCCTTGTGTTACAAGGCATGGGCAAGCGTGCTCGCTTTATCAATGGCGACGTGATCCCTAAGAGGTATGATTACCTCTTTGAGGGAATAAACGCGCCAGGCTTCGAGCCAAAGTTTATTGTCGCAGTTGACGTTGCAGACAATAAACTTCTTGGCGACCAACTCAATGAAGAGTATGGTGACAGGGTTGACCTTTGCATCGACCATCACGGTACTAACATTGACTATGCCAAGGAGACTTATGTAGTGCCAGAGGATGGCGCTGCTTCCTTGACACTCTACAGAATGTTTAGGGCTATGGGTGTTGAAATCACACCAGCAATCGCAACAGCCCTCTATACCGGTATCTCAACTGATACGGGTTGTTTCAGATACTCAAATGCATCATCAGAGTGCTATCGCGCAGGCGCTGACCTTATCGACCTTGGTGCCGATAATGCTAAGATTAATGTCTTGATGTTTGAGACTAAGCCTCGTGAGTATTTCGAATTACTTTCATGCGTACTTTCCAATATGCGCATTTTCTGCGATGGAAAAGTAATTGTATTCAAAGTAACAAATGAGATGTTTGAGCAGACTGGAGCAACACCTGACCAGTGTGATGCCATTGCCGCAATGTCACGCCAGTTTGAGGGCGCACTTTGCGGAATCACAATGAAGGAAAAGCAATCAGGCGGATTTAAGTTTTCACTTCGCACACATGAGCCACTTGATGCAGCAGCTCTCTGTGGCCACTTCGGTGGTGGCGGACACAAGCGTGCTGCTGGCTGTGACGCAGAGGAAGAGGAGAAGGTCCTCAGTGAACTCATCTCACTGATTGAAAAAGAATTGAACTAATATGACAGGTTTTATTGTTCTTGATAAGCCTGAGGACATTACCTCATTCCTCTGCGTAGCAAAGGTGAGGAGGATAATGGGGGAGCGTAAGGCAGGTCACTGCGGTACGCTCGATCCAATGGCTACGGGCGTGTTGCCTATTATGCTAGGTGGCGCCACCCGATTTTTAGAATTTCTGCCTGACAGCACCAAGCGCTACACGGCTGTGATGCGCCTTGGCATCAAAACCGACACACTCGACATCACGGGTCAAGTCCTTGACACCGCTGATGTGACAGTGGGTTTTGATGAGGTATGTGCTGTCGCAGAAAACTACAAAGGCAATATTATGCAGGTGCCACCTATGTACTCGGCGCTCAACAAGGACGGCGTCAAGCTCTATAAGCTTGCCCGCCAAGGCATTGAGGTCGAGCGCGAAGCACGCCCTGTTACAATTTTTAGTCTCGACGTTTCAAAGACTGACAATGAGAATGAGTATGCGCTTGATATTGAGTGTTCATCAGGTACTTATGTCAGGACGCTCATTGATGACATTGGTAGTGATCTTGGATGTGGCGCAACAATGGTATCGCTGCGTCGAACCATGGGTGCTGGCTTTGAAATTGACAAAGCTGTGACACTTGAGGAGCTTGAAAATGCAGAGGATCCTACACAGTACTTAATCAGCGTTGAAGAGGCTATGAATGCCTATCCTACGGCATCTGTCAGTGATGGCCAGGCCCATCGTTTTATCAACGGAGGCGGCCTAAATCTTGACAGAATAGGTGGCTATAAAGTAAATGGGCTTTACAGAGTATATAACAAGGGCCAATTTTTGGGAATTGGCCGAGCTGTTTTGGAGGAAAACGCCCTTCAGTTCTGTAGGGTTTACCAGGACAGATAACAAAGGAATTTTGAGAGGAGTGATATCTTGGCATCAGTCGTAGCATTGGGAAATTTTGATGGTTTACATCAGGGTCACATGACCGTAATAAATGCTGCTATCGACATGGCAAAAGAGCTAAACGCTACACCTTTTGCCCTGGTGTTCAAGGAGCATCCTCTAACTGTTTTAACAGGTGAGACACAGCAGTGTATTTTCAATAAGGAGACAAGGGCTGCTGCGTTTAAGAAGGCGGGTATCACTCTCTGCCTCTTGGACTTTAAGGAACTCTGCGACATGTCGCCAGAGAAGTTCTTTAATGAGATCATCCTAAAGCGCATGGGCGCTGTTGGTGTTTGTTGTGGATTTAATTATTCTTTCGGTAAGGAAGGTAAGGGCACACCGGAACTTTTGAAGCGTTTCTGTGAGGGCGCTGGTATCGCATTTTCAATGTCAGAGGAGTTTGACTTTGAAGGTGAGGTAATCTCATCAAGCCGTATCCGTGCATGCATTGAAAATGGCGAGATTGAGAAAGCAAACCAGATGCTTGGTCA
>JAUNQL010000029.1 GCA_030536195.1 Clostridia bacterium
TCTTCTTTATACAACTGCAGAAGGAGTTATGACTGCACCAGTTGGACAGACACTTGCTTACACTAGCCCAACTGTATCAAGCGATGGAATTATCGATACAGCAACATGCTGGCTTCCAGATACAACTTATATCATCAAGGGTGGTATCCACGGCAAGTTTGAAAAGGATACATATTGCATGGGACTCATCAACGACATCTACTTTGGTGAGGAATCAGTTGCTGATACATACGAGCAATACGGCACGCTCCAGGAGGAGAAGAGCCCAACAATTCCAGAGAAACTTGTTGCATCAATGCAGGAGTCTGTAAACAAGCTTTTAGGCTTCTTTAAAATAGGTTCTAGATAACTCAAAACCCGGCAGGCGACGGTGCTTGCCGGGTATTAATTTGTTAATTTTACATAACGTTATATAACATTATGTTGACACACAATAATTTGTGTTTATAATAGTGGTGTATTACATACTTATTGTATATAGGAGGATTCTTATGGGTAAATATTTTGGTACTGACGGCTTTAGAGGTAAGGCTGGTGTAGACCTTACAGCTGAGCACGCTTTCAAAATTGGCCGTTTCCTTGGAAACTATTATGGTAGCAAGCACGAGGGTGCAAAGATTGTTATCGGTAAGGATACAAGACTTTCATCTTATACTTATGAGGCAGCACTTGCATCAGGTATCACATCATCTGGTTGCGACGCATACCTTCTTCACGTAACAACAACTCCTTGTGTTTCATATATTACAAGAACTGAAAACTTTGATTGTGGCGTTATGATTTCAGCTTCTCACAACCCATTCTATGACAATGGTATCAAGCTCATGAATGAGAACGGCGAGAAGATGGACGACGATTTACAGGATGAAATCGAGAAGTACATCGATGGCGAAATCGAGGAGCTCCCATTTGCATCAGAGGACAAGATTGGTAAGACAATCGACTTCTACAACGGACGTAACCGTTACATCGGTTACCTCACAAACCTTGCAACAAAGAGCTTTGAAAACTGCAAGGTTGGTCTTGATTGCGCAAATGGTTCATCTTGGATGATCGCTCAGTCAGTATTCCAGGCACTCGGTGCTAAGACTTATGTAATCAACAACGAGCCAAACGGAACAAACATCAACAAGGACGCTGGTTCAACTCATATTGAGGGACTCCAGAAGTTTGTTGTAGACAACAACCTTGACGTTGGTTTTGCATTCGATGGCGATGCTGATAGATGTCTTGCAGTTGATGAGTACGGTAACCTTATCAATGGTGACGTAATTATGTACATCGCTGCTAAGTACTTAAAGGCTCATGGTCAGCTTCCTTCTAACACAGTTGTAACAACTATTATGTCAAACTTTGGCCTCTATAAGGCACTTGATAAGTGTGGCATTGGTTATGAGAAGACAGCTGTTGGTGACCGTTATGTTTATGAGAACATGAAGGCTTATGACCACATGATCGGTGGCGAGCAGAGCGGACACGTTATCTTCCGCAAGTATGCTCACACAGGTGACGGTCTTATCACAGCTATCATGATGATGAACATTCTCGTTGATACACAGCTCCCACTCAGCGTACTCGCAGAGGGCGTTCGTATGTACCCACAGGTACTCAAGAACGTAGTTGTTGATGACAAGGATGGTACACTTAACGACCCTGCAGTAATGGCAGCAGTAACTAAGTGCACAAACGACCTTGGCGACAACGGTCGTGTACTCCTTAGAAAGTCTGGTACAGAGCCACTCCTTAGAGTAATGGCTGAGGCAGGCAGTGATGCGGAGTGCGAGGAGAAAGTTGACGCCATCATTGATGCAATGAAGACATCTGGACATCTTATCGAGGTAAAGAAATAATGGCTAATATTAAAATTACAGATCTCTACGATCTTACTCATACAGTTGCTGCTGACTACCTTAAGGGATTTACATATCCTTGGGAAGCACTCTCTGGTATTTCAGATTTAATTCTCTCAATCGGTCAGACTCTCGACCTTTCAGAGTATGACCATCCAGAGGATGATGTTTGGATTCACAAGACTTGCAAAGTTTGGCAGACAGCATACATCCATGGTCCTTGCATCATAGGCAAGGACACAGAGGTTCGCCAGTGCGCATTCATCAGAGGCTCAGCTCTTGTTGGTGAAAATTGTGTAATTGGTAACTCAACAGAACTCAAGAACGTTATCATTTTTGATAACGTACAGGTTCCACATTATAACTATGTTGGCGATTCCATCCTTGGATACAAGAGCCACATGGGTGCCGGTTCAATCACAAGTAATGTTAAGAGCGACAAGCTCAACGTTGTTGTAAACAACGAAGGTGAGATGATTGAAACAGGTCGAAAGAAATTTGGCGCAATGATTGGTGACTATGTAGAAGTAGGCTGTAACAGCGTACTTAACCCAGGCACAGTAGTTTGCAGGAACTGCAATATCTATCCAACTTCCTGCGTTCGTGGTGTCATCCCAGAGTCACACATTTATAAAGATAAAGAAAACATTGTTATTAAAAAGGCATAAGGAGTGTAAACAATGAAAGTTATAGTTTGTAAAGATTATCAGGATTTAAGCAGCAAAGCAGCTGACGTAATTGAAAAGGTAGTACGCGAAAAGCCAGACTGTCGTCTTGGCCTTGCAACAGGTTCTTCACCTGTTGGCATGTATCAGGAACTCGCTCGCCGTTGCAACGAAGAGGGACTTGATTTCTCAAAGATCACATCAGTTAACCTTGACGAGTATGTAGGCCTCGAGGGCACACATGACCAGTCATACAGATATTTCATGGATGACAATCTCTTTAACCATATCAACATTGATAAGGCTAACACATACGTTGCTAAGGGCATCGGCGATCCAGAAGCTAACCTTAAGGAATTCAACGACGTAATCGACGGCGGTGAGACAGAGGTTCAGGTTCTTGGCGTTGGTCCTGATGGTCACCTTGCATTCAACGAGCCAGGCGATGTTCTCTGGGACAAGGCTCACATGGAGACACTCGATGAATCAACAATTGATGCTAACGCTCGTTTCTTCGCATCAAAGGACGATGTTCCACGTAAAGCATTCACAATGGGTATGGGCCAGATTATGCAGGCTAGAACTCTCCTCATGATCATCAGCGGCAACAAGGTTGAGGCTGCTACAAAGCTCTTGATGGAAGATAAGCTTGATCCACATTGCCCAGCTACATTCATGAAGATGCACCGTGATGCATACGTATTCCTTGAGCAGGATTTGGCTGACAAGATTGGTTACAAAGGCTAATGAAAAAGGAAATGGTTCGTGAAAGTGCCAATCCTCTTTACAAGCAATTGATAAGTAGGATTCGCGCTGATATAGATGATGGAGTATATCCAGTTGACTCAAGGATTCCGTCTGAGCAGGAGCTTTGCGAGAAGTACGACGTCAGTCGTATAACTGTTCGCAAAGCGCTTGAGGAACTGAGTGAGGAGGGCCTCCTTGTCCGCAGACAAGGCAAGGGCACTTTTGTATCAGTTCCGTCAATCGAGATGGAAATCAAACAGGTTAATAGTTTCCACGAGGCTTGTAAGAGCGCGGGACGCATTGCGTCAACGCGCGTTATAGGCGCCCGCGAAGTAGCGGCAAGTGACGAGGACATCAAGGCCTTGCGTATCACGCAGGGCAGCCGTGTCATCGAAGTTGACCGCATTCGCATGGCGGATGATATACCTGTAATTTTGGAGAGGAACCACTTCTCCATGGGTTACTCATACTTGCTTGAGAGCGATCTTAGCGGTTCGCTTTACAGTCTGCTTCGAGCATACGGAGTAGAGCCAACTCAAGCAGTACACGAGATTTCACTTGTCCTTGCCGATGAAAACAAGGCAAGGCTCCTTGGAATTTCAGTTGGTGATCCACTTCTCTTCTTGCATGAGATTATCTATGATCAAAAGGGCAGACCACTTCACGTATCACACCAATATATCAGGGGCGATAAATTCACCCTGAAACTATAAAATTAACCCCTCTAGGATGACCTAGAGGGGTTGTTTTATTGATTTATGCTTTCATAAAGCAGAGCCTTGATTTCACGACAAGGGATTGTTACATCCTCTTCGCTTTGGCTAGCTGCTTGGTTTACGGCCTTCTCCATTGATCCCTTATCAAACGATATGCCGATTAGAGTTTCCTCCAATGTGGAGATAAAGTTTGGATAGAGGGAGTCAGAGTAGATTTTTGCTGTGGCTACTTTGCTGTTCTTAAAGTTTAAGCAAATCTCTATGCCACCCCATTCAAAGCGTCTTTTAGTGCGCCAGGAGAAGTCTGGATTTTTGCCATATATCCACTCTTCGCTTGAGAAGAACCGCTGATCGTCAGCAAGCGCTTGGAGCATCTTGAGCATTGAGCCAGATGCACCCCAAACTGAGCTGCCAGTGCCGACCATCATTGCTTTACCACCGACGGTTAGGTTGCCATCAAATTCGGTCTTGCCGTATTCGCGAACGCAGGCATCTTTCAGTGCGACAATCATGCTGTCGACTGTGATGTCAGTTGACAGATCATGTAGGTTCGCAACACGGGATGAGACAGATGATACGCCCTTTGACTCAAGTTTCTCTGGATCAACGGAGAGTACGTTCTCAAGGAGGAGAGCGTCGACGTTGATCATAATAGTGCCGTGGTGACAGTTGATGTCACCAGATTTGCGGAACGCATTGCCAGAGAATTTATTGCCTAAAACGGTGATGTCATTTCGTCCAGAAATCTGAGCAGGTAGGCCAAATTGATCAAGTGCTTTTACAATTACATTCAGTTGCTTTTTGACGTCATAGCAGTCACTCTTTGCAATAAATGTAAAATTCAAATTGCCTAAATCATGAAAAACAGCGCCTCCGCCAGAGAGACGGCGCGCTACTTTTCCGTTAAGCTGAGCGATATTTGGAAGATTGCACTCAGCATATACATTTTGGTTTCTGCCAATTACAACAGTACGCTCATTTTGCCAAAGATAGAATACGACCTCATCCTCTTTGGCATTGTCAAAGAGGTACTTTTCAACGCTTAAATTGAAATACGGGTCAAAGGAATTACTTTGAACATAAATGAGATTTGGCATATTAATTACTCACAAATTTCGTCGTATGCGTCAGCATCGAGAAGGTCATCAAGTTCTGATTCGTCAGAGAGTTTAACTTCGATAATCCAAGAAGCATAAGCGTCATCGTTGATTGCTTCTGGCTCGTCGTCGAGGTCCTCGTTTACAGCGATGATCTCGCCAGAAACAGGAGCAGGAACCTCAGATGAAGTCTTAGATGACTCAACTTCTGTGAATGTGTCGCCAACAGTTACTTCGTCGCCTACCTCTGGTAAGTCAACATAAACGATGTCACCGAGCTGCTCAGCAGCATAAGGTGTGATACCGATTTTAGCTGTGTCGCCATTTACAAGGGCCCATGCATGGCCTTGGTTGTATAAATACTCTGCCATTGTTTAGTCCTCCAAAAATAAGTATAGGTTAATAATACTATTAAATCTTGTTGGTGGCAAGTCCATGGACATCATGGATTGCTTCCATTATAGCTTCACTCATTGTAGGGTGTGGGAAAATAGACTTTCCAACAGCTGTTGCTGTAAGGCCACATTCCACTGCTGTAGTGATAACTTGCAACATATCAGATGCTCTAGCACCTACTATTTCACCACCGATGATAACGTCGTTCATGTCGGTGATTATTTTTACAAAGCCAGTTGTGTGACCTGATGCCTGTGCCTTGCCAAGGCCCTTGAAGTCGAATGTACCGATTTTGTAGTCAACATCAACTTCCTTGCCAGCGGCAATTAAGTCGCGCTCAAGTGTGCCACAGGAAGCGAGCTCAGGGTTGGTGAAGACACAACCTGGAACTGCTTTGTAAGACATCTCGTCGGCTTCGCCGAGGATGTTGTTTACGGCAACGATGCCTTCCTTGGAAGCGACGTGAGCGAGCTGTGCACTTGGAACGATGTCGCCGATAGCGAAGATGGTGTCAACGTTGGTACGCATGTGGCTGTCCACTGCGACACGGCCACGCTCGGCCATCTCAACGCCGGCGTTTTCAAGGCCAAGTCCAGTTGTGTATGGTGCACGGCCAACAGCAACGAGGACAGTTTCAGCCTCGAGTTCCTTGCCACTCTCAAGTGTTACCTTGACGATATCGTCCTGTGGGTCAACTTCCTTGATACCATCACCACAGATAGCTTTGATTTTTTCTTTCTTGAACTGACGAGTGATCTGCTTTGAAACGTCCTCGTCCATTGTTGCCATGAGTCTTGGGAGAGCCTCGACAATAGTCATCTCTGTACCCATAGCGTGAAGGAACTGGCCGATTTCACAGCCGATTACACCGCCGCCTACCAAAATCATTGATTTTGGTGGAGCCTCTAAATCGAGCACCTCGTCAGAGGTGATAACGTTCTTGCCGTTAACCTTGAAAATAGGTGGGGCAACTGGAACGGAACCAGTTGCAAGGATGATGTAGTCTGTTGCGATTTCTTCGCTCTCGCCATCCTCCTTGGTAACAAGGACTGTGTTCTTGTCCTTGATAGAACCGGTACCTTTAATAACTGTAACGCCAGCCTTGTCCATCAAGAATGCGATGCCTTTGACAAGGCTTGTCATAACTTTATTTTTGCGCTCGAGTACAGTGGCATAATCAATTGCAATGTCACCCTCTGGGAGGATGATGCCAAAGTCATCAGCTTCCTCACATGCCTTGAGAATGTCGTATGAAGCAAGGAATGCCTTGGTTGGGATACAGCCACGGTTGAGGCATGTGCCGCCGAGTGTGTCCTTTTCAATGAGGACAACTTCAAGTCCACGCTTTGCAGCGTAGAGGGCTGTCTCATATCCGCCAGGACCTGCACCGATTATAGTAATTTTCATATTGCAATGCCTGCTTTCTCGAGGATGATTGGAACGTTCTTCTCAGCGCCGATTGCCATGATGTGGACACCGTCGCAGAGACCTTCTTCTTTGATCTGGCTGATCATTTCAGCAGCCATTTCGATGCCTGCCTTTGCAGGGAGGCCCTTGATGTCCTTCTGCTTGCCTTCCTCGGCAGCGGCAGCAAGACGTTCAATCATCCAGTCTGGTACATCGATGCCTGGGACGTTGGCATTCATAAACTTTGCCATGCCAGCGGCCTTGAGTGGGATGATACCAGCCATGATGTGAACGTTAATGTTTGCTTTATCAACAGCGTCCATGAAACGCTTGAATGACTCTACGTCAAAGATGCCCTGTGTCTGGATATATTCGGCACCAGCATCTACCTTTTTCTTAAGCTTTGCAATCTGCATAATCTGTGGCTCATAAACTGGAGTTACACATGCGCCCTTATAGAACTTTGGAACTACACCAGTAATCTCGTTGCCGCCACAGTCGAGGCCGGTTGCCTCCATCTGACTGAGCATATTCAAGATGCCAACTGAATCAAGGTCAAATACTGGCTTTGATTCCTTGCAGTCGCCGACCGTTGTGTGGTCGCCAGTGAGGGCGAGCATTGTGTCTATGCCAAGGGCATAGGCAGAAAGCATATCGCCCATGATAGCCATACGAGAGCGGTCGCGTCCTGTCATCTGGATGATAGGGTTCAGGCCCTCGGCCTTGAGTGCTGCGCAAAGGCCGATTGAAGATGCCTTGAGGCATGCACTCTGCATATCAGTAACATTGATACCGTGTACCTTGCCCTTGAGAAGCTGAGCAACTTCAAGTTGCTCAGAGAAGTCGGCTCCCTTAGGAGGTGCCATTTCAGCAGTAACAGCAAATTTGCCTGCGTCAAAAGCTTCTTTTAATACGCTCATTCTGCTACCTCCTCAGCCTTTTTCTTTAAGTTATCAGAACGTGGATAAGAGTACTTTGCATAGCCCTTGTCTGGGTTGAGTTGGTTGACAAACTCATCTTCACGTCCCTGTTCTTTCATCTTGTTGTAGATAAGGATCCAAGCACAGTCGTTTTCTGGATTAACTTCGCATTTGCCGTTTTTCTGACCGCCGCAAGGTCCGTTTACAAGGGACTTTGCACACTTGGTGATAGGGCAAATGCCTGCTGTGTGGCCTATCTCACAGTTGCCACACATACGGCACATCTCGTTAAAGATGCCGATGCGCTCAACTTGAGCGAGATACATTGTGTTGTTTGCAGGATATACTGGGAGGTCTGTGTTCTGTGCTACTGTCTGAGCACCGTTACCACATGCCATTGAAATTATGCATTCAGCATTTGTGTCACGGAAAGCCTTGATGTCTTTCTTAACGAGCATCTTCTGGCAGCTCTCATCAGGGATTACACTGCCAACGACTTCGATGCCGTGCTCGGCGAGTTCTGCTGTGAGAGCAGCAATTTCTTCCTCGCCACCTGTCTTACATGATGTTGCACAGCTGGCACAGCCAACGAGTGCAACCTTTTTCTTGTCGCCTATCATTGCGAGGAGTTCATCAATAGGTTTTTTCTCTGTGAAAATCATATTCTGTCCTCCTTAGTCAATGTTGTTTTGTACCTTGCAAGCCTTGATAAGGTTCTTGGCAAGGAGTGCTGATGTGATACCGCCAACGCCTGGTACAGGTGTCTTCCAAGATGCCTTTTCCTCAACGTCTGCTGAGCAGCAACCGAAGGTGTTGATTTTCTGCTTACCAGTCTTCTCATTGATGATTGGCTCGCCGTTCTCATCAAAAGCCTTTTCACGAACGATGGCAGCATCAATAACGATTGCGCCCTCTGGAATCATATCGGCGGTGATTGAATCTTTGAAAGGAGTTGCGCATACGATTACGTCTGCGCGCTTGATATATTCATTTTTAATCTCAGCATGTGTGAGATGGTGAACGATTGAAACTGTTGCAAAACGGTTTGTAAGCATCATTGAGAGTGGCTTACCAATAACGTTTGAGTTATTGATGATGCAAACGTCAAGTCCACAGCAAACGTCGTTTGCCTGTGCTTCGTTTGCAAGCTCTGGTGTCTTATACTTCTTGCTAACCTCTGCCTTGATTTCATCAGCGTAGAAGTCGATGATTTCCATAACAGCAGCTGCTGTGCAAGGTGGAAGGGCAGTTGGGTCGTTTATTACAACCTTGCCCATATTGTCGGATGTTGAAGCATCACAGTCCTTAATAGCGCTGAGGTTATCAGAGATAGCAGCGGTCTCGTCAATGTTGTCGAGTGGACGGAATGCGAGGATGCCGTGAACTGATGGGTCAGCGTTAATCTTCTTAAACTCTGTGATGTAGTCATCCTGTGATACATCAGCAGGGAGGGCATGAACCTCCACGTCAATGCCAGTAGCCTCAGCTGTGGCAAAGATGCCTCTCTCGTAAGCGAGGTCTGGTCCCTTCTCACCAACACGCATTACGGCGAGCTTTGGTGAGATACCTTTTGACTTAAGAAGGTCGGATTCCTTCTTGCAGTCATCTTTGATTGTCTGTGCAACTAGTTTACAATCAAGTTCTTGTGCCATTGTTTTTACTCCTTTAT
>JAUNQL010000165.1 GCA_030536195.1 Clostridia bacterium
GACTATCGCGTCGGTCTTCTTCATGGCCAGATGAAGGCCGCTGAGAAGGCAGACGTCATGGAGCGCTTCCAGAGCGGTGAGATACAACTCCTTGTCTCAACAGTTGTTATTGAGGTAGGCGTTGATGTACCTAATGCAGTTATCATGCTCATTGAAAACGCTGAACGCTTTGGACTTTCACAGCTTCACCAGTTGCGCGGACGCGTCGGTCGTGGCCAGTGGCAGTCGACCTGTATCCTCTGCACCGACAACCAGTCGGCGGAGACAACAGCGAGACTTGAGGTCATGACATCGACGAACGACGGCTTTGAAATCGCGCAACGTGATCTTGAACTGCGCGGCTCCGGCGATTTTTATGGCACTCGCCAGCACGGATTTACCCCATCTTATGTCAGCGACATGATAGGTAATCCGGCAACGCTCGAGCGGGCCACCGCCGCCGCTGAAGAAGTTCTTAGTTCGGATCCAAAACTTGCTGGTAATCCTACTCTTAAGGAAGCGGTTGAGGGACTGTTCGAGAGGATAGAAACTGCAAGCTGATATTGACATATACCATTAAAAGAGTATAATTATTACAAATTGTAACAATTGAATTTTCGGAGGCAAAGACATTGGAAAACGAAAATATCACATATGAGGATATAGTTAGTGACTCTACTGCCATTGAGACAGTGGAGGAGTCCACTGTTGAATTTAATAGCTTTGCAGAGACAGTTGGCGAGATGGTTGGTTCATTCTTCCATTCTCTCTGGCTCCTTCTCTCTACGCTCGTAATTGATGTTGCGAACTTGCTTGGAACATTTTTCAAGTTCATTGGTCGCTCAATCAAAAATGCAATCAGCGAGAGCTCAGCAAGCATCCGCGCTGAGTGGGCAGAGTTCAAACTTGAGTGTGTTGAGCAAAAGCATGGACTCCGCGGACTCCGTCAGGTGTTCAAGAGCCATCCATCAATGTTCTCAACAATTATCAATACAGCATTGCCTATCTGTGGCTTTATCGTACTTATCGCAACTATAACTCACCTCAATTCAACAACCTATGCAATTGAGGTTGACTCAAGTGGCAAGAGCGTCGGTATCGTTGCTGATGAGGCAGTGTATGTCAATGCACAGGACCTCGTTAAGGAGCGTTTTAGCACCGACCTTGGTGCTGATGACAATGTCTCATCACTCACGACTTCATACAAGATTGTTGAGGCTAAGCCAACTGAGATTACTGACTCTCAGACAGTCAGCGATAACATAGTTGAGAGCACCAACTCTGACTCAACTTATGCATGCGGTGTCTACATCGATGGCGAGTTCATCTGTGCGCTCAAGACAGAGACAGATGCAATGCAGGTATTTAACAACATCATTGACGGATATGAAAAGGAAAATCCAAATGACGTTGTAGGATTTACTCAGGACGTTAAGTTTGTACAGGGTATCTATGCAAACAATGAGGAGACCATCTGGGACTCACAGCAGCTTGCCGATACACTGACCAAGACAAGATACAAGGAGCAGCATTACACAGTTAAGGAGGGCGACACACTCTCTAACATCGCCAACACACATGGCCTTAGTGTAACCGAGCTCATCGCGCTCAACCCAGAGCACGAGAAAGAGATTCACGTAGGTGACGACATCCTCGTAGCAGGCGATGTCAACTACGTAAACCTCAAGGTAGTTAAGACTGTTGTCAAGAATGAGGAGATCCCATTCAAGACAGTCAAGACTGAAAACAGCAGTATCTACAAGGGCACTACCAAGACAACTCAAAAGGGTGTCAACGGTATTGACCAGGTAACATATATGGTAACCTACGTTGACGGCGTACAGACTGGTATCCAGGAAGTTAACCGTACAACAATCAGAAACCCAGTTGATCAGAAGATCTCTGTTGGTACCAAGGCAATTGTTAAACAGACAAGCAAGTCAACAGGCTACACATATACCCCAAGCACATACGTTGCGTCCTATGGCAAGCTCGTATGGCCAGCACCTGGTGTATATGTAGTATCTTCACCATACGGACCAAGATGGGGCTCATTCCACGGCGGTATCGACCTCTCAGTTGGTCGTGCAGGCTCAACAATCGTTGCGGCTGCAAGTGGTACAGTAACTGTTGCATCAAACGGCAACTCTGGTTATGGTACATACGTAATGATCAACCACAACAACGGCATGGAGACACTCTATGCTCACATGATCTATGGCTCTATCTGTGTCAGCACAGGCCAGTATGTATCAGCAGGCCAGCCAATTGGTATCATGGGTTCAACTGGTAACTCAACAGGACCTCACCTCCACTTCGAGGTTAGATACCGCGGTGAAAAA
>JAUNQL010000166.1:0-533 GCA_030536195.1 Clostridia bacterium
GGATTAATAGACATCAACGCTTCTTTTAATAAATCTTTCTCTTCGTCTTCCAAATCTGTGAATTTAATTCCATAAGACAAGTTCATACGTTCTAAAAATTCACGTGCACCCTCAAAATCTCCACTAATCTTAGGAAGAGGAGGTGAAAAAGTATAAGCTAAAGATTTAAAAATTGGTTCAGATGATTTGGAAACAATTTTCAACCCTTCATGAATTTCTAAAGTTCCGCTTTCAATAGCATCATCAACAATTAGTTTGTTTACTCCAGTAAATCCATTTTGTCCTTGCATATCACCAAATGCACCGATTAAAGCAAAATAAGCTAAATGTTTTTTATCAAGCCCGCGAATAGTAAGATAACTTGAACCTGCACCACATAAATCTTTACTACCATCTATTCCAAACAAATGAGGATTCAAGTGTACAACATTGCTTTCCGCTTCAGTATCATTTACTTGATGATGATCTGCAACAATAACATCATGTTTATATGTGTTGAATTCTTTAATAAATGGACTTCCCATGTCTGAGAA
>JAUNQL010000166.1:543-2320 GCA_030536195.1 Clostridia bacterium
TAAGACGAGGAATAATTGTAGTATGGAATTGTACATCCTCTTCGGCAAGAGCATTCGCTAATACGGCTGCAGAGGATATTCCATCCGCATCGTTATGAGAAATTATTCTTATAACGTCATCATTTTCAATATGCTCCTTGAGCATATCTGTTGCTTCACTAGCCCTATTTAACAAGGAGTGCTGCTTCTTTTGGATTATATCTCCATCCTTCAGGTAATGCACCTTCACTTACATAGTAAGATGCTAATCTTCTGATTCTTGATTCGATGATAGTTAAACCTCTTTTAGAGTGTAAATCTTTAGGATTTTCAGATAAGTGATCTCTGATGTTAACAGCTCTTTTGATTAAATTTAATAAATCTTCCGGGTATTGTCCAGCTTGATCATTTCTTTTTAAAATTTGAGTGATTCTTTCACCAGTAACATCTTTAACAGATGGAATTCCATATTGATCTCTTAATACAATACCAATTTCAGAAGTACTTTTACCTTCTTTGTTAAATTTTAAAATCATTTCTTCAATTTCTTCATCACTATAAGTTACCCATTCTGGTCTTGCCATAATATAACCTCTTTAATATTTATAAATAAGCCCAATTAGTATAAATTTAAAATCTTTAGAAAAATTATTCTTGACTAGAATACCATTTAATAAATTGTTCTAAAGAATTTTTTCTATGTGAAAATTGGTTTTTTTCCTCAGTTGTAAGTTCACCAAATGTTTTACCAAGACTTGGAACATAAAAAAGCGGATCAAAAGCAAACCCTAAATCTCCTCTTTCTTCAACTGCGATTTCGCCTGATACCTTACCTAAAAAGATCTTGGGCTCAGAATTGGGAGCACAGTACCCAATAACTGACCTGAATTCGGCATAACGGTCATCAGTATCTGCTAATAACTTTAAAATTCCCTGATTTCCCAATGTATCTTGAACATAATGTGAATATGTTCCAGGAAATCCTTTTAAAGCTTTAATGAATAAACCAGCATCTTCAACAATCACAGGTTTATCAAGTTTACGACAGGCATATTCTGCACCTGATATAGCTACTTCCTCAAGAGTTCCTTGAGGTTCTTCATAACCTAAATCAATATGCTCTAAATTAATGTCATAATCTTTGAAAATATTCTCTGCTTCTTTAACTTTATGTTCATTACCAGTTATAAATGTTATCATATTTTTAAATATGATTTCATTTTTTTATATAGTTAATCCAAAATTAGTGAGTATATCTCCCACGTGACTCTATGTCAGATATTTTATTAACCATATTTTCATCACCATATCCCACCAATACGCAATCAAAATATTTCGATGCTAAATTATAATCAATACTCTGAAGAGATTTCTTTAAAACAAGCAAATCAACTGCTTTATCTTCATCTAAATTAGAATATTTTCCAAGACCAAAATCGATAAAAACCAATTTTCCATCCTGAAGCATCATATTTGATGAAGTAATATCCCCATGAATAATATCAGCAGCATGAAGTTTGGCAATTTCCACACCTATTTTAAATGCCCAATCCTCATCCATGACATCTTTAACCATTTTACCTTTAATTTCTTCCATCAAAATTGATTTTTCTTCTAAGTCAATATCATATAAAACAGGAGTTTTAACACCAGCACGTTTTGCATCAGATAAAAGTTTAGCTTCCTCTTTTGTTCTTGCTCTTCTAATTTTATCATCAATTTCGGCGATTCTATACCCCTTATGAATTCTGTCTTTTAGAACAGCTTTTTCACCCAAATAGTTACTTTTAACAATGTT
>JAUNQL010000030.1 GCA_030536195.1 Clostridia bacterium
CTTGAGAAGATGCACTTCCATATTGGTGAGGACTACAAGGAACCAAAAGCATTTGGCATCTATAAGGACGAAAAGACAGAGAACTTTGTTGTTTATAAAAACAAAGCTGACGGTTCTCGCGCAGTACGCTACGAAGGTAAGGATGAGGCCTATGCGGTAAATGAAATTTACCAAAAGATGAAGGCCGAAATTACAGAGGAGCGCGCATACAGCACCGAACACGGTGCTGGTCCATCAAATAAAAGCGATGGTGTTTCTAGCAAAAAGGTCAAGAAAATAATAATTATGGCTGTTGCCATATATATGGGCCTTTGTGTTCTGGTTTCGGCTGTTATCGCTCTTTTTGCATTCTTTACTAGTGATCCAACTAATACAGGATATTACAAGTATAATGGTGACCTCTACTATCAGCGCAACGGTAGTTGGTACGTCTACGATGAGAATGCCAGTGATTGGTATAGCACAACTGTAGATTCGGAACTCGAAGAAAACTACGATACTTACTTTGAGTCCTATGGTTACGATGAATCATACGGCGGCTCCGATTACACAGAAAGTGATAGCTACCAAGAAAACTACTACGACACTGACAACAACTGGGACGATGACTGGGATGACGACGACTGGGACTATGACTCAGATTGGGATTCCGGTTGGGACTCAGGATATGACAGTGATTGGGATTCAGATTGGTAAAAACAAAAGGACCAGTGGGAAACCACTGGTCCTTATTGCGTCTTGCGACAACTTTATTTATTTCGAGAAGTAGATTCTTCGAAATTACTTTAGGAGTGCTTCGTTCTGCTCAGCGCGAGCGACCACGTTCTGTGGAGCAGGAGCGCCGAGGCAGGTGCGGTCGTTAACGCACTTTTCAAGGTTGATGGCAGTGTAAACGCCATCGTCGAAAAGGTCACAAACGGCCTTGTACTGCTCGAGTGGGAGTGTTTCAAGGGTTAAATTATTCTTGATGCAGAAGGCCACAAGTTCACCTGTTGCCTTGTATGCATCACGGAATGGAAGGCCCTTGGAAACGAGGAAGTCTGCGCAGTCAGTAGCGTTAATAAAGCCTTTCGCTGCGGCATTTCTCATGTTCTCCTCAAGAACAGTCATTGTGTCGATCATTGGGATGAAAGCTGTGAGACACATCCTGACTGTATCAAATGCATCAAAGATAGCTTCCTTGTCCTCCTGCATATCTTTATTGTATGCAAGAGGAATGCCCTTCATAACTGTGAGGAGCGTCATGAGGTCACCGAAGACACGGCCAGACTTGCCACGAACGAGTTCGGCAATGTCTGGGTTCTTCTTCTGTGGCATAATGCTTGAGCCAGTTGAGAAGGCATCGTCAAGTTCAACGAACTTGAACTCCCAAGAACACCAGAGGATGATCTCCTCTGAAAAACGTGAAAGATGAACCATTACAAGGCTCAATGCGTTTGCAAGTTCAATGCAGAAATCCCTGTCGGAAACACCGTCAAGAGAGTTCATTGTAACGCCATCAAAGCCAAGTGCTTTTGCTGTCATCTCACGGTCAATATCATAAGTTGTGCCAGCGAGTGCGCCACTGCCAAGTGGGCAGTAGTTCATACGCGCTTTGGCATCATTAAGACGGTCGATGTCACGAAGGAACATCTCAGCATATGCAAGGAGGTGGTGGCCAAATACAATTGGCTGAGCACGTTGCATATGTGTGTAGCCTGGCATTACAGTCTTGCTGTACTGCTTTGCTTTATTGCAGAGCACCTTGACGAGGTCCTCAAGCATTGGAATGAGGCTCTCAGTCTCATTGCGCAATGTGAGCCTGATATCAAGTGCTACCTGATCATTTCTTGAGCGTGATGTATGGAGGCGCTTGCCGGCGTCGCCTATCCTGCTTGTGAGTTCTCCCTCAACGAAGGTATGGATATCCTCCGCCTCTGGGTCAATCACGAGCGCGCCGCTTTCGATATCATCGAGGATGCCCTGAAGGCCGTCAAGAATCTGATTCTTGTCATCCTCACTGATAATACCCTGCGCGCAGAGCATAGTGGCATGTGCCATGCTGCCGGTTATATCCTCTTTGTACATACGCTGGTCAAAAGAGATTGAAGAGTTGAAATCGTTTGTCTTCTTGTCTATCTCCTTTTCAAACCTACCAGTCCAAAGTTTCATTTTATTCACCCTTATTTGTTCTGTGCATCCATCATTGCTTTAACCTTGATTGGAAGGCCAAAGAGGTTGATGAATCCAGCTGAGTCAGCCTGGTTGTATACCTCATCCTCATCGAATGTTGCGAACTCAGGATTGTAAAGTGAGTAAGGTGATGTTACACCAGCATTAATCATGTTGCCCTTGTAGAGTTTAAGCTTAACTGTACCTGTGCAGTTTTCTGTTGCCTTGTCTACGAAAGCTGAGATAGCCTCACGAAGTGGAGTGTACCACTGGCCGTTGTAAACAACTTCGCCAAGTGTGATAGCCATCTTCTGCATCTCATGTGCTGTGTACTTATCAAGTGTGATTGTCTTAAGTACGTCGAGAGCCTTGTAGAGGATTGTTCCACCAGGAGTCTCGTATACGCCACGGCTCTTCATACCAACGAGTCTGTTCTCAACTACGTCGAGAAGACCAATGCCGTTTGCACCACCGATTTCGTTGAGCTTTAAGATGATATCTTTCATGCTCATCTTCTCACCGTTAAGTGCAACTGGCTTACCAGCCTCAAAGTCAAGTGTGATGTATGTAGGAGCATCAGGAGCCTTGAGTGGAGAAACAGTCATCTCAAGGAAGCCTTCCTTCTCATACTGTGGCTCGTTTGCTGGATCCTCAAGGTCAAGTCCCTCATGTGAAAGATGCCAGAAGTTCTTGTCCTTTGAATAGTTTGTCTCTCTGTTTATCTTAAGAGGTACATTGTGTGCCTCTGCATATTCGATTTCTTCTTCTCTTGATTTGATTGACCACTCTCTCCATGGAGCGATGATCTTCATATCAGGTGCGAATGCCTTGATTGTGAGTTCAAAACGTACCTGGTCATTTCCCTTACCTGTGCAGCCATGGCAGATAGCGTCAGCGCCCTCTGCGATAGCGATTTCAGCAAGTCTCTTGGCAATTGCTGGTCTTGCAAAAGATGTACCAAGGAGATAGTCCTCATACTTTGCGCCAGCCTTAAGGCAAGGAAGAATAAATTCATCTGCAAATACGTCTGTTAAGTCCTCAACATAGAGCTTTGAAGCGCCTGTCTTGAGAGCTTTTTCCTCAAGTCCTTCAAGTTCATCAGCCTGGCCAACATTACCAGAAACTGCGATAACTTCGCAGTTGTTGTAGTTTTCCTTGAGCCAAGGAATGATAATTGAAGTGTCGAGTCCGCCAGAATATGCAAGAACTACTTTTTTGATTTGTGATTTGTCGAGTGCCATAAATTTGTACCTCTTCTCATAAATTGAAATAAATAAAGTATGCTTATTATATTCACTTGTTTGCATAAAGTCAAGTATTTTATGCAAAATTTTTGCATAAATATTCAATAGTGATTTACAGCCTATTTCGTGATATACTAATAATGTATGTTTATAATTTATTCTTTTAATTTTAAAGGAGTCAAAAAATCAAATGGGACTTATTAAATCTTTATTCGGAGATTATTCATCTAAGCAAGTTAAAAAGATGAATCCTATAAAAGACAAGGTGTTAGCTCTTGAGGAAGAGTATCGCGCAATGAGCGATGACGAACTCAAGGCTGTTACTCCTGCACTCAAGGAACGCCTTGCAAATGGCGAAACTCTTGATGACATTCTTCCAGAGGCATTTGCCGCATGCGTCGAGGCATCTGACCGTGTTCTCGGCATGCGCCATTACCCTGTTCAGATTCTCGGTGGTATCATCCTCCACAACGGCGGTATCTCAGAGATGAAAACTGGTGAAGGTAAGACACTCGTTGCTACCCTCCCAGCTTACTTAAACGCACTCGCTGGCAACGGCGTTCACATCGTAACCGTTAACGATTACCTTGCACGTCGTGACTCTGAGTGGATGGGCAAGGTTTACCGTTTCCTCGGTCTCTCCGTTGGCCTTATCGTTAACGGTCTCGATACAGAGGAACGCCGCAAGGCATACAATGCCGACATCACTTATGGTACAAACAACGAGTTTGGTTTTGACTACCTTCGTGACAACATGGTTTCCTACAAGAAGGACAAGGTACAGAGAAAACCATTCTATGCAATCGTCGATGAGGTCGACTCCATCCTTATCGATGAGGCTCGTACACCACTTATCATTTCCGGCATGGGCACAGAGTCAACAGAACTCTACAAGCTCGCTAATAACTTTGTTAAGGGCCTCTCAATGACCAAGATCAAAGAGCAGGATTCTAAGCAAGAATACGAGGACGCTGGTGACGGCGACTACATCGTAGATGAAAAGGCCAAGACAGCAACCCTTGCTCAGAGCGGTGTTGCCAAGGCTGAGAAATACTTCAACATTGAAAACCTTATGGATGCTGAGAACTCAACAATTCTCCACCATATCAACCAGGCCATCAAGGCACACGGCGTTACGTTGTAAAAGACGGCGAAGTACTCATCGTCGATGAGTTCACAGGCCGTATCATGCTCGGCCGTCGTTACAACGAAGGCCTCCACCAGGCAATCGAGGCAAAGGAGAACGTAAACGTTCGCCGTGAGTCTAAAACTCTTGCAACAATTACATTCCAGAACTACTTCCGTCTCTATGACAAGCTCGCTGGTATGACAGGTACAGCTATGACAGAGGCAGACGAGTTCTCTGAGATTTATGGCCTCTACCCTGTTGAGGTACCTACAAATAAACCAATGATCCGTATCGACAACCCTGACGTTGTTTACAAGACAGAGGTTGCCAAGTTCAACGCAGTTATCGACCGTATCGTTGAATGCCACGAGAAGGGACAGCCTGTACTTGTTGGTACAATCAACATTGAAAAGTCAGAGCTCCTTTCTAAGATGCTTAAAAAGCACGGCATCAAGCACGAAGTACTTAATGCGAAAAACCACGAGCGCGAGGCTGAGATCATCGCGCAGGCTGGTAAGTTTGGTGCAGTTACAATCGCAACAAACATGGCCGGTCGTGGTACCGATATTATGCTGGGTGGTAACCCAGAGTTCCTTGCAAAGGCAAAACTTCGTCAGAAGGGTTACACCGACGAAGTAATTGCAGAGGCAACCGGCTTTGCAAACACTGATGATGAAGAAATCCTGAATGCCCGTGCCGACTTTGCTCAGTTCGAAGCAGAGTTCAAGGATGAAATCAAGGACGAAGCTGAGCAAGTTAAGAACGCAGGCGGTCTCTACATCATCGGCACCGAGCGCCATGAGGCACGCCGAATCGACAACCAGTTACGTGGTCGTTCCGGTCGTCAGGGCGACCCTGGTGAATCCCAGTTCTTCCTCTCAATGGAAGACGACCTTCTCCGTCTCTTCGGCGGCGAGCGTATGTATAGAGTAATGGAAGCCCTCAACGTTGATGAGGACCTCCCAATTGAAGTTAAGATTCTCTCTAACACAGTAGAATCAGCTCAGAAGAAACTCGAGTCTCAGAACTATGCTATTCGTAAGCACGTCCTCCAATACGACGATGTTATGAACAAGCAGCGTGAGATTATCTATACTCAGCGTGACCAAGTTCTCGACGAGATGGATCTCCATGAAAAGATCCTTTCAATGTACGACGAGACTGTTGATCAGAACATGTCACTTTACTGTCCAAAGGGCCAAGAGGAATCTTGGAACCTCGCTGGACTTCGTGAATACTATCTCGGTTGGATGCTCACTCCAGACGATGACCTTAAGGGCAAGGATGCAGATGAAATTTCTGAATTCCTTCTTACTCGTGGTCATGAACTCTATGAGAAGCGTGAGGCCGAATTCGGTTCAGAAATTATGCGTGACCTTGAACGTATGATTCTCCTTCGTAACGTTGATATGAACTGGATGGATCACATCGACGCTATGGAAGAACTCAAGAAGGGTATCGGCCTTAGAGCATACGCTCAGAAGGACCCTGTAGTAATGTTCAAGTTCGAGAGCTTTGACATCTTTGATGAGATGACAGCTACAATCCGTGAAAACACTGTTCGCCAGCTCTTTACTGTTCGTGTTCAGAAGAACGAAGAGGTTAAGCGTGAACAAGTTGCAAAAGTTACTGGAACAAGCGGTGGCGATGGAACAGACACAAAGCGCCCAGTTGTTAGAAAGGGCGACAAGGTTGGTCCTAACGATCCATGTCCATGCGGTTCTGGTAAAAAGTATAAAAAGTGTTGTATGTTAAAGGACAACGCGGAGAGCTAATTTATGGAAAAACTTCAAGCAATTGTAAAGAGGTCATTTGGTAGCCAAATACCTATCCGAGAACGATTCTTTAATATCATTTTCTCGGCAGCAGTACTCATTGGTATTGCTGGTGTTGTTGCGTGCATAATGCTTGGTTCATCAGAACAGGCAATAATGGTATCTGCCGGCATGACTTTAACCTTTCCACTACTTGCCTTCATAGGTATCAAGGCAAAGAGGCAGACAGGTGTTATCTATTTTTCATTGATAATAGTTAACTTTGTCATCTTCCCTGCCCTCTACCTTTCAGGTGGTGCAATAAACTGTGGCATTCCATCATACTTTGCATTTGGACTGGCCCTAACTCTTTTCCTTACAACAGGAATTCCAGGCACAATCCTTGCAGTAATTGAATCCCTTTGGTATGCCTTTATATTCTTTGCTTCTTGGCGTTGGCCATCAATCTGTACTGATGTCCCTGCATTCAGCAGAGAGAATGGCGTTAAGGACTTTATGTTCCAAGCCATCACATCAAACACTCTGATGGTTTGTATCGCCGCTGGTATTGTTGCCAAGATCATCTTCCACCTCTATCAGCGTGAGGCCAAGATTGTAAACGAGACAATTGTTGAGGTTGAGCGTCAGTCAATTATTGACCCGCTCACTGCAGTGTACAACCGCAGACACATGTACTCATACCTCACCGAGCAAGTTAAAAAAGCGAAAGAGGAAAACACAGAACTCTCTGTTGTCCTCTTCGACATAGATCATTTCAAGGATTTGAACGACACATACGGTCATCTCGTTGGAGATGCCGCACTCAAAGCACTTGCTTCGATAATTAAAAGGGCGTGCAAGGACGATGAAATCGTCGCACGCTATGGCGGAGAGGAGTTCCTCCTCATTCTCCCTGGCTCCAATCACAAGATAGCCATGGGTCGAGCTGAGGAAATTCGCATCTGCCTTGAAAAGTCGCAGCTCGCACCAGAACTTCCTGCAGACAAACCTGTCACAATCAGTGGCGGCGTCTGCACGTTCCACGGAATTGAGGACGAGGAACTCCTCGTTGCCAAAGCCGACGAGCGCCTCTACAAAGCAAAACAAGCTGGTAGAAACCAGATTGTTGGAGAGGAGGTCGACGTGATATGAAATCCTTTACTGATTTATTTAAAGGAACCGGTATTGAAGACGCCCTACTAAAAAAGGAATTCTTCTCACTTATCCTCTCATGTTCACTCTTTACTGCAATTGCTTTTCTTGTTGAAGCACTTATATTTAGGAAACACTTACTCTGTGTTGCTATCTATATAACAATGATTTCATTCCTTTCCATCCTTGTATTTGCAGGTAAGAAAGATGAATCTGCTTTCATGCAGAAAAAGCGTTACATCTCCTACAGCATACTTATGGGATGTGTTTTGATTCCAGCGGTATACCTCGTAGGCGGTGGTATTTACAGCGGTGCACCACTCTTCTTTATGATGGCAGGAGTATTCGTTCTCCTCCTTCTTGATAACGCTCTGATGATTGGTGTATTCCTCTTTATGATGTTTTCTGCTGGATTTGTCTATATTCTAGACTACCGCACAGAAGGCCTCGTTGAGCGCTTCACAGACCTTGGAGGCAAGACATATCTCGACATTGGTATTTCAACTATCATAGTTGGTCTCTCAATCGGATTCTTCCTTCGTCAACTGACCAAGTTCTTTGACGAGAACCAGGACAAAGCAAATGAATTGCTTGGACGAATTGAGAACGCCGCAACTAAGGATCCACTTTCAGGTGCATACAACCGCAGATACCTTATGGACTATCTTGAGGAATGCATCAAGCAAGTTGAAAACGACAAGTTGCACACATTCTCACTTCTCATGTTCGACATAGACCACTTTAAGAATATCAATGATAAGTATGGTCACCTCGCTGGTGACGACTGTATCAAGAACCTTGTGCTCATCCTCAAGAGTTCACTTCGTAGCGTTGACGTAGTTACACGCTATGGCGGTGAGGAGTTCATCTGCGTTTTACCAACCGCAGAGGACACCCCAGCATTCCGCCGCGCAGAACAGATACGCGTCGCTGTCGAAAACACTCAGCTTTCAGCTGATATCGACAAGACAATCACCGTCAGTGGCGGCGTATTCATGTACAAGCCTGGAATGCGTCCTGAGGAGCTTATCAAGGCTGTTGACCACAACCTCTACATAGCAAAGGAAAGTGGCAGAAACCAGATTGTATGGCACGACGGAGGCATTCCTCCACTTGTATACGCCGCATACAGCGGTGATGTGCTTGAGCCAGTTCAAAACTCTGGACGCCGTTTCACCGATGCGTCCGCAACCAAGTTCTAATAAAACAACAAGGCCCCGTGGAATCCCACGGGGCCTTTTATTATACAATCGTATTTAATTATGCAAGAAATGCCTTGAGCTCATCATTGCCTGTGATAAAGTTTCTACCAAATGCCAAAACGTTTTCTTTGTCTGTCTCTGGTGGAAGTGTTGCTTCACCATTCATGATGAAGTAAACAGCAACAAGTGTTCCGTCATTTCTCATATCACTGAAGAGGAATTCGAATACCATTGGCATATTGCCATCTGCTTCGATTGAAACAAGGTTATCAGGGTTCATACCAAACTTGCTTGCTACTGCAATGATGTTAGGGTTTGTGCCCTTATCAGAAACGATTGCTCCGCCTATCTTCTGCTCTTTGCCTTCCTTAACTGGTGCAGGAGCAGCAACTGGCTCAGCAACTACTGGCTCCTCGATTACTGGAGCAGGCTCTTCCTTGATTGACTCGATATAATCATCTGTTGATGAGAGATTACCAAATGTTGTTGGCTCTGGAGCTGGCTCAGCAACTACTGGTTCCTCAACGATTGGTTCAATAACAGGGAGAGCTTCTTCAACAGGAGCTTCGATAATTGGCTCTACAACTGGAAGCGCCTCTTCGATAGGAGCTTCAACAACTGGCTCAGCGATTACTGGCTCTTCAACTACTGGAAGTGCTGCTTCTACAGGTGCCTCTACGATTGGCTCTGCTACTGGAACTTCGATTACAGGTGTTGAATCAACAGGTGCCTCTTCTTCTATTTTTAAAGGTTGGTTGATTAGGG
>JAUNQL010000031.1 GCA_030536195.1 Clostridia bacterium
CACCATCTGGGAGTGACTCTGTCAATGAGATGTGTTCAGGAACTGACTCAACAACAGGTGCTGGAGCGGGTTCCTCAATAACAGGTTCTGGCTCCTCGATAATTGGAGTTGGTTCCTCAACTACTGGAGCTTCTTCGATGATTGGCTCAGGCTCCGGCTGTGGCTCCGGTGTTGGTTCCGGAATTGGCTCAGGTTCTGGCTCTGGAATTGGTTCTGGCTCAACTACAGGAGCAGGAGCTTCAACCTTTGGAGCCGGCTTGATTTCCTTTGCTACAACTGGAGTAGCGCCGGTGGCGAGTGAGGCGGTGTCGCTGGTGCAGAGACGGATGATAGACATCTCCATCTCGACACGGCGGTTGAGACCGCGACGAAGGTTAGTGAGCGTGTCGCCGAGAACGTTGAGGACTTCGAGGATGAAGTCCATAGTGTAGGCGGCAGCGGTCGACTGGTACTCGTCGAGCTCCTCCTTGGATGCGACGATGATTTCGCCTGGGTCCTTGACGGCCTTGCAAACCATCAGGTTTCTGAAGTGTAAGCTCGTTGCACAGGCGTTCCATGTCGCATGAGTTGTTGTGCAATGTATTGATTTGGGCAAGTGCGCTAGCACTGTCCTTATTGAGAATACTTGCGGAGAGGGCAAAGAGGTATTCTTTGCCGGCAAGACCAACAGTTGCATTGACAACGTCGAGGGTTATGTGACGTGAGTGTCCAATGCACTGGTCGAGAATTGAGAGGGCATCACGGAGAGCGCCGTCAGCAAGGCGTGCGATGAGCATTGCTGCGTCGGCCTCGAGTTCCAAGCCCTCTTCGCCTGCAACATAGGCGAGTCGCTTGGCAATGTCCTCTGGTGTGATGCGCTTGAAATCAAAGCGTTGACAACGTGAGAGGATAGTTGCAGGAAGCTTGTGTACCTCGGTTGTTGCAAGGATGAATTTAACGTGTGCAGGTGGTTCCTCTAATGTTTTAAGAAGGGCGTTGAAAGCGCCAGTTGAAAGCATGTGTACCTCATCGATGATGTATACACGATACTTGCCGTTAACAGGTGTGAAGTTTGCTTCATCACGGATGTCACGGATGTTGTCGACACCGTTGTTTGATGCAGCATCTATCTCGATGACGTCCATGATTGCACCGCTGTCGATACCTTTACAGGTTTCGCACTCGTTGCATGGATCGCCGTTTATTGGGTGCTCGCAGTTTACTGCCTTGGCAAAAATCTTGGCACAAGTTGTCTTACCAGTACCACGTGAACCGGTGAAAAGGTAGGCATGAGAATGTCTGCCAGTTTCAATCTCGTTCATCAAGGTAGTGGTGATGTGATCTTGTCCAACAACGTCGGCAAAAACTTGAGGTCGCCATTTTCGGTATAAAGCTTGATACACTGTTAACCCTCCTCACAATGAATAAAGCAGAGGTCTTTCACTTGACCATACAGCGCGCAGGCGGACTGTGGCGCACAGAACTAACTGCTTAATGCTGCTCGGTTCCCCGCCTGACATGGTTCACAGCGCCCTGTCGCACAGGACCCACACGCCATATGGTCAAACAAAAGCTACTCTGCTTTTACCACCCCATTATTATATATAAAAATAAGTGCAAAATCAATAGTTTTAGGCCCTACGATTTATGCACTTGGCCTTGATGTTTTTTGTTGCTACAAACCACTATAAGTGGTATAATATGCTTTGTATATTATCTATATATGCCACTTTTTGTGGTTTTTTGGGGGACAAAATGGGGAACGAATTTGAAAGCGACCTCATAATCGGTCGAAATCCGGTTATGGAAGCTTTAAAAGCAGGACGAGAGATTGACACTCTCTATGTCTCAAAGGGTGAGCGACAAGGCTCAGTCGGAAAGATAATAAGCATGTGTCGTGACGCTGGTATCATCGTCAAGGACACAGACCCGAAAAAGCTTGACTACATGTGTGGTAATCAGAACCACCAGGGAGTAATAGCAAGGGTCGCAGCTCATGCGTATTCATCAATCGATGACATCTTCGCAAGGGCTGAGCAAAAGGGCGAGAGTCCGTTTATTATCATTTGCGACGAGATTGAAGATCCCCACAATTTAGGCGCGATAATAAGGACTGCCGAATGCGCTGGCGCACACGGCATCATCATTCCAAAGCGCCGTAATGCTACCCTCAACTTTACCGTCGCAAAGACATCCGCCGGCGCGCTAGAGTATATGCCAGTTGCAAGGGTATCAAACCTTGCAACGACAATTGACGAACTCAAGGAGCGCGGCGTCTGGATATATGGCACCGACATGGACGGAGACGTCTGGTGCAAAACGGACCTAAAAGGTGCGATAGCACTTGTAGTTGGTTCCGAAGGAAACGGAATGGGCCGATTGATTAGGGAGAAATGTGATTTCGTTCTCTCGCTCCCTATGAGAGGCGAAATCAATTCGCTTAACGCCTCTGTTGCTGCAGGAATCGTAATGTATGAAGTAAGTCGTCAGAGACTAGATATCAAAACTGTTTGAAAGGAGTGTAAATGATGGCTGATTTAGATGAATTATTCGCAGAACTTGAATCAGAAGCAGAATCAAAGCCTCAAAGGTCTTGGTCTTTGGATGAAATTGATGCACTCCTGACAGGTGAAGGCTCAGATGATATCTTCGCTGCTCCTAAAAAATCAGAAGAAATTGATATTGATGATTTGTTAGGTGAATCAGAAGAGGAACCAACTGTAGAAGAAATCATCGAAGACGTAGAGGAAGAGTCTACAGTTGAAACCGTAGATGAAGAGCCTGAGTTCGAGGAAGAAGTCGCAGAGGAACCTGAAGAGGAACCTCTTGATGAGGAACCTGAGTTCGTTGAAGAAGAAGAGGAAACAGAAGAAGTTCCTGTAGAAGAGCCAGTAAAGGCTAAGAAGGGTCCTAAGTTCCAAATCTTTAATCTTCAACTTGGTAGAGACAAGAAGAAAAAGGAAATCCTTGAGCAAGTAAGCGTTGAGGAACCAGAGGATGAAGTTGCTGTTGAGCAGGTTAACTCTGTTTCTGTAAATGACGATGACTTGGTATTTGAGGAAGAGGATATTGCTCCTGCTGTTATGCCAAGAGGCGAGGAGAAGACAGTAGTCTTCGACGCTTCTAAGGTTATCAAGAGCAAGCCTGCATCAGAGGATGTTGCAGAGCCAGTTGATGATGAACTTGATGCAATCGACTTTGACGAGATTAGTGAGGAATCACACTTCAAGTCACAGGATCAGACACAGGTTATCATGGCCCTTGCTGAGGATGAGGATATCTTGGAGACAGAGGTTCCAACTAAGGAACAGGCTGTGGCTCCAGAGACAGAGGAAGAGATTCGCGAGCGCAAAGCTCTCGCTCAAAAGACAGTTGGTATCCATCCAATTAGAAATGACAGCATCGACCATCAGATTATGACAGTTAAGGTTGAGAAGAGCCCAGAGGGCGCTATCGAAACCAACAAGTATAGAGAGCGTTTCTTAAACGTTCCAAAGCAGCACCTTGAGCGTACAGCCGATTATGAGGCTCTCCACCAAGGTGAGGATCAGGGTCCAATTGAGAGAGCTGGCCGTATCGTTAAGAAGAGCCAGTTTAAGAACACAGAGGACCTTGAGCCAGTTCCACTTATCGTATCCGCGCACGAGGAGCACACCAAGACAATAGTTGCTCAAAATGCTAAGAAGGCTGCGCAAGAGGAGAAGCAGGATGACCTCGATGGTCAGATTAAGCTCACTGGCTTCGGCGAAGAGGAAGCAATCGACCAGATCGATGAGGAGAATGCTGAGGAAGCTCTTCGCGAGAAGCGCGACAAGCAAGTCGCAGAATTCAAACTCAACGCCGAGATAGAGGACGAAGAGGAATATGAAGATGTGACATCGGATGAGGTGCCAGTCCGCACATCATTCATGGCAAGCTTCATTGATGATGAGTACGAGAACGCAGGCGATGAGTCAAGAATCCGCGCAAGTCTTGACAAGGCAGTCAAGATGACTGGCATCGCTGGTATCATTCAGATAGTTCTCACTATCGTTGCAATGATAATTGGCGGAATTGTTACCAAGAATGGCGGCAGTATGGAAGCTGCTGGTGGCACATTCGGTTGCATAATGATTAACTTGGTTATCTTAATCGCTGCAGCAGTTTGTGGTGCAAGCACAATGGTTCGTGGTTTCACTGGTCTCTTAACCAAGAAACTCAACGCAGCATCCGGTACCGTAATCGTAGTTTTGGCATGTGTCCTTGAGGACCTTGTAATGCTACTCTTTACATCTGATTCTTATGCAACAGTAGGCATCTACACAGCAGCTGCTTGTGTAGCACTTGTAATTTCATCTGTTGCTCGTTTCATTACACTTCTCCGTGCAAGCAACAACTTTGCTTTTGTAACAAACGGCACACAGCTTTATAGCACAGAGAAGATTTCCGGTGAGGACGATGCGTTTGAAATCGGACGCGGACTCTTAATCGGTGACCCAGAGATTTGCTACAACGCTCGTATGGAGCGCCCATCATACTTCATTGAGAACTCATTCGAAGATGACCCAGCAGACACATATGCTGACAGACTCATCTTCATCTCTCTCATCGCAGGTGCGCTCTTTGGATTTATCTTTGGTATCGTTCATAAGGATATCGTATTTGCCTTTGGCACATTCGCTGCTGTTTGCAGCATCGCAATTCCATCATTCTTGCTCGTTGCTTCAAATATCAATCTTCTCCTTAAGAATATTGAGTTTAACAAGAACGGTGCAGCAATAGTTGGACATCGCGCAATTGAGGATAGTACAGATGCGAATGCATATGTATTTGATGCTACAGACATCTTTAAGAAGGGCTCTTGTAGCATCCTCGGCATCAAGACATTCCACGGAATGAGAATTGATGACGCCATCCTCTATGCCGCAGCACTCGTAATCGAGTCTGGGGGACCACTTGCAGATATCTTCGATGATGTAATTCTTGGTAAGAAGGATCTCCTTCCACCAGTTGAGTCACTCGCATATGAGGAGAAGCTTGGCCTCTCTGCTTGGATTCATGGTAGAAGAGTTCTCTTTGGAACAAGAGACCTCCTCAAGAACCACAACGTTGAGGCTCCTGACAAGGAGTTCGAGGCACAGTATCTCCACGACGGACGCAAGCTTGTATATCTTGCAATCGCAGGCAAGATTGCTGCAATGTTCGTTGTTAAATATCATCCTGACAAGACAGTGACGAGATACTTAAGACGTCTTGACAGAGCAGGTGTTTCAATCCTTGTTCGCTCATGCGATTGCAACATCACAGAAGAAATGATTTGTCAGCACTTCAACCTTCCTCTTTCAGCTGTCAAGATTTTGAGCCCTGTTTCAGGTGATATCTTCCAGGTATACCGTGAAGAGGATATTGAAACTGCTCCTGCAGGAATTATCCACAACGGGACACTTGAGTCATCAGTCAGTGCTTTCTATGAGGCAAGAGAACTCAGTGATAACATCTATGTAAATAAGCTTGTTGCGACCATTTACACAGGCATGGCTATCCTCTTTGTCTTCATCCTAAGCCTTATCGGCGGCGCCGAGAGCATGGGCGTCACAGCTGGCCAGATTGTCGCATTCCAGCTTCTCTGGAGCGTAATCGCAGCTGCAGTACCAGTGCTCAAGCGACGTATAGATAGGTAAATATAAAATAATAAGACCCGCTCGGTTGAGCGGGTCTTTTACTTTGCAAATTATTAGTCTGCTGAGTATGGGAGAAGTGCTACGTGGCGAGCGCGCTTGATAGCTGTTGTGAGCTCTCTCTGATGATATGCGCATGTGCCAGTTACTCTTCTTGGAAGGATCTTAGCGCGGTCGCTTGTGTACTTGCGAAGGCGAGCTGTGTCCTTGTAGTCAATTGTGTCGATCTTCTCAACACAGAATGAGCAAACCTTTTTACGTGACTTTCTGCCGCCACGTGCGTTTTTATCAAAAGCCATTGCTTTTTCCTCCTTAAATTAGAATGGTAATTCGTCTTCCATGTCAGCTGCCTGGAAATCAGTAGCGGAAGCTGTTGAGAATGATGGTGCAGGCATGTCTGCTGCAGGAGCTGCAGCCTGGAAAGAACCAGTGCCTGTCTCATTCTTAGAGCCGCAGAACGAAACGTTGTCAGCAACGATTTCAACTGCTGTGCGCTTAGCGCCTGACTTGTCCTCGTAGTTGCGAGTCTGGATAGAACCCTGAACTGCAATCATAGAGCCCTTGTGGAAATAGCGAGTTACGAACTCAGCTGTCTGTCTCCATGCTACTACGTTGATGAAGTCTGTCTGACGCTCTTCGCCAGGTCTAACATATGAACGGTCAACTGCTACTGAAAAGCTTGTTACGCTGATGCCAGAAGTAGTTGTACGAAGTTCTGGGTCTGCTGTTAAACGACCCATGATTACTGCACAGTTAAGCATGATTAGTACCTCCTGTGATTACTTAGAAGTGTTGAGGAAACGAAGAACGCCGTCTGTGATACCAAGTACGCGCTCAAACTCAGCTGGGAACTCAGGCTCAGCTGTGTACTCAACTACATAGTAGTAACCCTCTGACTCGTAGTTGATGTCGTAAGCAAGCTTACGTGTACCCCATTCATCTACGTTGCCAATGGTACCATTCTTTTCGATAAGTGCTTTGAACTTTTCGAAGTTTGCCTTAGCTGCGTCTTCACCATTCTTAAGTGAGAATACGAGCATAGCTTCATAGTTTTTTGCTGCCATTGTTTTTACCTCCTTATGGTCTCTGGCCCTACCACCTTTTTCGGATAGAGCAAGGAATGTGCGCATTTTTAATGCGCGCGAGAATGTATTATAACTAAAAACGCCCCTAATGTCAAATCACTTTTTAAGATTTTCAAGTGACTGCATCTGGAGGTAGGCATTGATGAAGCCATCAATGTCGCCGTCCATAACAGCGTTAATGTTACCCATTTCAAAGTTTGTCCTTGTATCCTTGGCCAATGTGTATGGCATAAATACGTAGTTTCTAATCTGGTTGCCCCAAGCGATTTCTGTTTTGGCGCCCTTGATGTCCTCAATCTTATCAAGGTGCTCGCGCTCCTTGATTTCGATGAGCTTGGACTTGAGCATTCTCATACAAACTTCACGGTTTTGGTGCTGTGAACGCTCAACCTGGCAACATACTACGATGCCTGTTGGCTTGTGGATAAGACGAACTGCGGATGAGGTCTTGTTGACCTTCTGTCCACCGGCGCCAGATGCACGATATACTTCCATTTCGATGTCCTCTGGACGGAGGTCAACCTCAATGTTGTCATCGATTTCTGGCATAACCTCAAGGGCTGCAAATGAGGTGTGACGACGTCCAGCTGCGTCGAAAGGTGAGACGCGGACAAGACGGTGAACGCCAGCCTCGGATTTCATGTAGCCATAGGCATTTTCGCCCTCGATGATGATAGTGGCGGACTTGAGTCCGGCCTCATCTCCATCGAGATAGTCGGTGGTTGTAACTTTAAATCCGTGGCGTTCACCCCAGCGGTTGTAGAGGCGATAGAGCATTGATGCCCAGTCCTGGGCCTCAGTGCCGCCGGCACCCGCATGGAATGTGAGGATTGCGTTACAGCTATCATATTCGCCTGTGAGGAGAGTGGAGAGAGTCATAGTATCAAGCTGTGACTTGAACTCGTTTACGCTCTCGGTGCACTCGTCAAGGAGGCTCTCGTCCTCCTCCTCATCGGCGAGTTCAATCATTACAAGTGCGTCGTCATATGACTGCTTTAAAGCTTCATATGACGCAACTTTATTCTTGAGGGCGCTTGTGCGCTGGAGTACCTTTTGGGAGTTCTCAAGATCATCCCAAAAGCCGTCCTGTGCGGCAGCTTCCTCAAGTTCTTTTATTTCCTCTCTCATTGCATCGAGACCGAGCGCAACCTTGAGGTCCTCAAGAGGTTTTTCGTTCTCGAGAAGTGAGAGTCTAAGTTCTTCGTATTGGAGCATTAAAAATCAGTCCTTTCACGCGTTTTCATATTATAATAAAAAACATTTGGGTTGTAAAGGAAAATAGTGTATAATTATAGGGATATTTACACCCAAAAGGAGTAAAACTATGAAATACGAAGGCGTTCAATGTCCTGTCTGTCTCAAAGCTTTTGATGCTGATTCAGACGTAGTAGTTTGTCCTGAGTGTGGTACACCACACCACAGGGAGTGCTACGACAAGACAGGGGATTGTATCAATGCGGTAAAACACGGCACTGAGTTCGCTTGGGTAAACCCACTCGTTCCACCAGTTGTCGCAGAAACAAAAAAGGAAAAACCGCAAGTTGCTGAGAACCCATCAGTAATCGCAATAGGTTCTCTTAATAAGGAAAACATGCCAAAGAACGGTGTGATAGGTGAGATGTCTCCAGACCAGATGGGACCTACATATCGTGAGATTAAGGGCGATGAAAAAATAGGTGACTACACCGTTGATGAATATGCATCAGTGATCCAGAAGAACATTCCAAAGTTCATGCCAAGGTTTATGATGTTTGAGAGAACCGGCAGAAAAGTATCTTGGAACTGGGCAGCATTCTTCTTTGGCCCATTCTGGCTTGCATATCGTAAGATGTACAAGTATGCATTACTTGGCTTGCTTTTGACATTTTTCATTCCACTTGTGTTCTACTCATCTGTAACTGAGTACTATCAGGAGTCATTTAACCTCTATGGTGAGGCACTCACATCAGAGGCATATCAGAGTACAGCTGAGATGAATGATGCACTCGACACACTCCAGGCAAACATGCCTGAGCAACCAGTTGCAATCACTGCTTCATCATACATCGAGATGGCAGTTGACATCCTCTGTGCACTCTTTGGTAACTACCTCTACATGCAAAAGTGTACTGGTGTACTTGATAAGGCTAAGGCTATGGAGGACGCTGAAAAGAAGAAGGCATTTCTTGAGAAAAAGGGTGGCCGTTCAGTACTGAGCATCATCCTTGTAATAGTTGCATTCTATGCATTTATGATTGCCATTGGCGTCATTGTAAATCTCGCAGGTACAGACCTTGCAACATTCTTGCAAAAGTTTATCAAATAGAGGAATAGCGTATGTTTATCATCGTAGGTCTTGGTAACCCAGGCCGTGAGTATGAACAGACGCGCCACAACATAGGCTTCATTGCAATCAACGCCGTAGCTGAGGCTCACGGCGTCAAGATAGACCACTTAAAGTTCAATGCACTGACGGCTTCAACAATGATAGGCACCGAGAAGGTGCTCCTCATGAAGCCCCAGACATACATGAACAACAGTGGTGAAGCCGTAGGTGAAGCGGCGCGTTTCTACAAAGTTCCGCCAGAGAACATCCTTGTCATATCAGATGATGTGAGCCTGGCTCCTGGCACCTTGCGCATCCGTCGCAAGGGCACAGCG
>JAUNQL010000167.1 GCA_030536195.1 Clostridia bacterium
AGCGCTCCGTTATAGTCGCCATTTGAAAGCTTGGCAGGAATCTCACCCTGAAGGCAAGCTGAAAGTGCTATGAGTCCCTTGCTGTGCTGTTTTAATAATTCCTTATCTATACGAGGTTTGGAGTAAAAGCCTTCGGTAAATGAATCGGATACCATCTTGATAAGATTCCTGTATCCCTCTTCATTCTCGCAGAGGAGGACTAGATGGTGTCGCACCTTAGAGGCAGCGCTCTGTTTGTCGTGCATATCATCTGCTACATACACTTCACAACCAATGATAGGCTTGATACCCTCCGCCTTACATGCTTTGTAAAAGTCAATAGCCCCGTACATTACACCGTGGTCAGTAATAGCCACAGATGTCTGTCCGAGGTCTTTGATTCTTGCTACGAGGTCGTGTATCCTGCACGCGCCATCAAGTAGACTGTATTCAGTATGTAAATGTAGATGAGTAAAACTCATTTAGCTCCACCCAAGCCCTTTTGCAATTTCCAGTATCTTAGTAAGTCGGTGATTTGCACCCGACTTAGAAATAGGTTCACTTAAATTGTCCGCAAGGTCCTTTAATGTGTAGTCCTCATTCTCAAGGCGGAGAATTGCAAGTTCACGCAGGTCATCTGGCAAGTAGCCAAGACCCTTCTCCTCCTCTATGAAACGGATAGCCTCGATTTGACGGTAAGCAGCGTCAAATGCACGGCTAGAGTTCGCATTTTCGAAGTTCATCTTACGATTAACCCTGTTGCGCATGTCCTTGTACATGCGCATACCCATTACCTCAAGAGAAGCATCGGATGCTCCCATAAAGGTCAGGATATTTTCAATTGTCTCGCTCTCCTTGAAATAGAGAACATGGACACCCTTGCGATTTACTGTCTTTGGTTCGAAGACCATGCCTGGCTCCTCATCAAAGCGTACCTCTTGTAAGAGTTTTACAAGATCATCGCAGAGTACCTTGTGTGACATTACAAACTCGAGATGATAGTCCTTCTCTGGGTCAGTTAGTGTACCACAGGCAAGGAACGCGCCACGTACCAATGCCGAAATACAGCACTCGTCGTCGAGGTTGGCGCGGTTGAGGCGCCTGTTAACCTCTTGGCCAGTGTGGCCAAACTCCTCGAGTATTTTGCGGCGCTCAGTGGCGCCATCTATTGTTACCTTGTACTTGCCAGAACTGAGTTTGACAACAGTTGGCTCTGTACCAGTAATCTTTACTACGTATTCTGAGAAGAGTTCCGCAACAGATGCATTCTCTGTCTTGATACAGATCTCATTCTTTGAAAAGTCACGGCAGAAGAGGAAGATGCCGTACATCTCGGCATGAACACAGCATGGCTTCATAAAGCCCATAGTTCTAGCGAGGTTGTTCTTCTCTACCAATTCATTTTTTACTTCCGCTGCAAATGACACTGTGTTCACCTCCTCCTTTGCATCAATCACTTATATAATTCTAACTTCTGGCTCTAGGTCTACACCCTTTTGCTCTTTAACTTTTGCCTGTACATCAGACATCAACTTTAAAACATCAGCTGCTGTCGCGTCACCAACGTTGATAACAAAGCCAGCGTGCTTTTCTGATACCTGGGCGCCACCTACTGTGTAACCCTTAAGACCACACTCATCAATGAGTGCTGCTGCAAAATAGCCCTCTGGGCGTTTGAATGTGCTACCTGCTGACGGGAACTCAAGTGGCTGCTTTGCCTTGCGCTTTACATGGACATCATCCATGTGATTCTTGATTGCCTCTGCGTTATCAGCCTCTAAATGGAAGATAACGGATGTGATAATAAGGTCAGAATCAACGTAAGCTGAGTGACGGTATGAGAAATCAAGCTGTGAGCCCTGGAAAGAGCCCTTGTTGCCGTCAAGGTCCATGTGATTTACAACCCAGACAACATCCTTCATCTCGCCGCCATAGGCACCAGCATTCATAAATGCTGCACCGCCAACGGTGCCAGGGATGCCAAAAGCAAACTCAAGTCCGCCGAGTGAATACTCAAGTGCAAAACGACAGAGGTTGATAAGTTTTGCACCTGCTTGTGCCTTGACAAGGTTATTGCCAGCGTACTCAATCTTGGAGAATTCATCACCCATGACAATTACTACGCCATCAATGCCCTCATCCTTGATAAGGACGTTGCTGCCGTTACCAAGTACTATTGGCTTAATACCCTCTACCTTGCAGGCCTTTAATATATCTGACAATGCATCAACGGAGTTTGGCTCAACAAGGAGTTTACAAGGACCACCTATACGGAAAGTTGTATACTTTCGCATATCAGCG
>JAUNQL010000168.1 GCA_030536195.1 Clostridia bacterium
TTGCTTTGAAGAGAAGCTCCTTTGGAATATCACCATTAGTACGAACTGGAGCAACGCTTGCGATGCCGCCAGTAACCTTAACAGTTGATGTGAGGTTACGCATTGGATGAGTAACCTCATCATTTGCGTACTTTTCACCGTTCTTGCAAGTTGCACCTTCGATGTTTACAACGGCGTTGTTGTCATCGAGTGTAACCTTGATAGCACAGCCGCGTGGACATGCGATGCAAATTAAATCTCTAGTTGTCATGTCTACGCCTCCTCGATTGATACGACGATTTCGTCGCCTTCGTTCATCTGTGCAAGGTCCTCAGGTTTGATGAATACGTTCTCCATCTCACCAGGGGCGAGTTTGAGCTTTTTCTTGTTCCAAAGTTCCTTGCCGTTGCAAGTAACAACTACACGCTTATCCTTGTAAACGTTAGCAACACGGAAGTAAATCTTAACTTCCTCTTTATTGTTAATATCGATGTGCTGTGGAACTGTGTAGCGAACGCCATTGATGCCTTTGCAAGTTACATATTTTGGCTCGGATGCGCCCTTGATGTACTGAGCGGCGCCTTTACCAGCAATCTGTGACTCCTGAGTTACAAAGTCAACAAGGTCGTGTACCTGTAAAACGTTACCGCATGCAAATACGCCACGCTTTGATGTCTCACGCATCTCGTTAACCTTAGGGCCACGTGTTACTGGGTCCATCTCGAGGTTGATCTGACGTGAAAGCTCATTTTCAGGGATAAGGCCTACTGAGAGCAGGAGAGTATCGCATTCGATGTAACGCTCTGTGCCTGAAATTGGGAGCATCTTGTCATCGACATCAGCAATTGTAACACCTGTTACACGGTCTTTGCCGTGAACCTCAATTACTGTACAAGAGAGGTAGAGAGGAATATCAAAGTCCTCAAGGCACTGGACAATGTTTCTCTGAAGTCCGCCTGAATAAGGCATTACTTCGCAAACACACTCGACCTTTGCGCCCTCAAGTGTCATACGACGGGCCATGATAAGACCGATGTCGCCAGAACCGAGGATTACTACTTTATGACCAGGCATGTAGCCGTCAATGTTAACATACTTTTGAGCAGCACCGGCACTCATGACACCAGCAGGGCGAGAGCCCGCAATGTCGAGTGCGCCACGTGGACGCTCACGGCAACCCATAGCAAGGATGATAGCCTTGGCGTTAATTACATAGATGCCGTCCTCTTTGTTAGAACAGATAACCTGGTTGTCATCTGTGAGGTTTAAAACCATTGTATTTACTTCTACTACGATTTTGGTCTGCTCTACGAGCTTTACAAATCTGTCAGCGTACTCTGGACCTGACATCATCTCGCCAAAGTAAGTTGCACCAAAACCAGAGTGGATGCACTGTTCAAGAATACCACCGAGGCGCTCTGCACGCTCGAGGATGATAATATTTTCCTCAGGGATACCGTTGTTCGCAGCTTCGAGTGCGGCTGCCATACCAGCAGGGCCGCCACCAACTACGACAAGGTCATAATTCAAAACTTTGCTCATTATTACTTCGTCCTTTCGTAGATGATTTTTGACTCTCCGCCGAACTTGGTCATCTCATTGAGAGGTTTGCCAAGCTCTTCTGCGAGTATTTCGAGGACCTTAGAACCGCAGAAACCACCTTGGCAACGGCCCATACCGGCACGTGTACGACGCTTGACGCCGTCAACGTCGATGGCACCTGCCGGAGCCTTGATTGCTGCGCGGATTTCACCTTCGGTGATTGTCTCGCAGCGGCAGATGATTCTTGCGTATGCTGGGTCTTTTGCGATAACAGCCTCTTTTTCCTCCATTGAGAGTTCACGGAAGATGATTGGCTGAGTTCTAGAAGGATTGTAGTTTGGATTAGCGTCAACCTTGCCGATGGTGTCTATAACCATATCGGCTACATACTCTGCAATAGCAGGGGATGAAGCAAGACCAGGTGACTCGATACCAATTAAGTTGATGAAGTGGTCGTTTGTCTTTGCAGGCTGGATGATGAAGTCATCAGTTGTTGAGTGAGCACGGATGCCTGCAAATGATGTAATCATATCGCGAGTTGAAACGATAGGAACCGATTTTTGAGCTGTTGCAAAAATCTCGCGAAGAGCGCCAACTCTAACAGATGTGTCGCTATCGTCATCAACATTGATAGCTGATGGACCAACAAGGATGTTGTGGTGGCAAGTTGGAGTAACAAGGATGCCCTTGCCCATCTCGTTAGGGCACTGGAAGATTGTACGCGTAGCCATACCCTCACATGAGCGGTCCAAAAGGCC
>JAUNQL010000169.1 GCA_030536195.1 Clostridia bacterium
GTATTCCCGGAGGATCTCCGGCGACTCATCGGTCGATCCGTCATCCACGCACAGGATCTCTATATCCCGTAACGTCTGATGCACCAAAGAGTCAAGGCATTCTCTTAAATAAGGCCCTTTGTTATATACAGGTACTATAACGGATACTTTACTCATGCGTTATTTCAAAGCCCCTTTGTCCGGTTTCCATCCTGTGTTTTCTTTCACCTGGTGAATGGGATCCGCCAGCAGAAGCTCTGCCGCATCACGGTATTCAGCCAGAATAAGGTCCAGCTTCTCATTGTGATAGTCATCAAAGTTAATCTGAACAGCAGCGGATGCTGCCGGGTCTTCTATAATAAATCCGTGAGAGATCAAACTCTCCAAGAAAGCAAAATACCTGATTTTTCCTTCCTCGCCGAACCCTTTCACGGCAGTTAACGCAGCAAGCAGTTCCTCCGTGTCTGCGCCGTTGACAATATTTTCATAAACATTTGTCGTAAGCAGATTCATCCCATAATATACTCCGGTTTCTATTTCAATCAGAATGGCAATGCCGTCCGTCACATCGGAGAAAACTTTTTCATCATTCAGCCTGTACTTCATGTTTGTTATACTTCCTTTTTGAGACAAATTCTTTCAGTAATTTCGCGTTTTGTTCAATATCCGCCGACAAGCCAATATAATAACATTCGAACTGACTGATCATCCCGATCAGTTTTTTTGTTCCCGCAGTGTCGGCTTTGGCGTTCATTTGTTCTGCCGTGCTGTGCAGAATTTGCGCCGCAGCGCGGCTTTTTTCAGCTGGAGTTGCTTTTCTTATAAACGGCTTTTCGCATCCGAGGATTTCCGGAAATACCATTGCCCTGATGGGATATCGCTCTCTGAAATGATTATGCATACATGAGATGTTGAACACAAACTTGTCTTTTCTGGCGTTATTGCCCAGCTTCACAGCATTTGTCAGATGTTCTTTCATTTTCTCTGTCATATAAGGCGATAACGTGATGATCGAATAGATTGGAGATGCCAGGATCTGATTCTCCCTGTCCTTTTCCAGAATCAGATAATCGTCAGATACATACTCCATGCCGAGAAACATTGCCATCACGCTGAGCGTGGATTTTCCCCTCTGCCCCTTGGCGCATATCAGCACTCCTTCTCCCTCTGCCCCCACAGCAGCACCGTGCACCAGCGAGGAGTATTCCGTGTTCAGAATCTGGTAAAAAGTCTGCACGAGAAAGTGCCCCTGCTTGATGAATTCTTCATACTTCAGGCTTTTCACCCCGTAATAGTATGTTTCATTCTCCTTGTCATATTCTCTGATTATATCCGGTGCTGCAGGGTCCTTTTCTTTCCACAAAACAATGGTGGCATCATACCGGTCAGCGCTGTCCCCGCTTATGATATACGGGATCTGGTTTTCAATGTGCTGGTTGAACTCATCTGAATAAACAAGCAGTCTTACTCTTTTTACCTGCAGATCAAGATAGACGGTCTCCGGCTTCCCGTAACTTGCCTCAATATATTCTTTTAATTCTTTTATCTCAACAGCCATCTTATCACCTGTCCTGCTTTGTGTTGCATCTCTTTCGTCAGGATAGCCATGCGCAGACATATGCCTGGTTTTTTGCCCGCGCAGTATCGATATGCGTCATACATGTAACAGATCGTGTTGCATGTGTTCTGCTTTAGTTCAGACGACCGGTACAGCCCCAGATATATGAGATCCGGCAAAATGCTCTCTTCCGGGATGCTATACACTTTATTGTGCAGCTTCACAGGCTCCAGTTTTTTCAATACTTTATCTGCATAGCTTTTTCCTGCGATGCGTGTCAGGCTGCCCCTGTCGAGAAAGCCCTGGCTGGCAGCAAACGGCCTGATTTGATCAGGATATCTGATCTTCAGAACCAGGTCAGCATCCAGTATGGCTTCATCCCCTTGCTTTTGCATGATAGCCGTGGCGTTTTGAAAGCGGTAAAAATCCGCCACTCCACGGATGCGGGGAATTGACGGGTCGTCACCATTCTGCATCTGAAACCGGTCCAGCAGCTCATTGAGCAGGAATGTTGAAACCGATGACTTGCTTTCTATATCATAGTGCTTTAAAAAATCAATTACTTCTTCTTTTTCCGCTTCCTTTTTTGTCAGCAGAAAAAGCAGCTGCCGCTCTGTGTCGGATAAAGATGCCAAAGCGTTTTTTACGGTCTTACTGCTTATCATAAACGAATTTTCCGTCCGCCATTCTGTAGATAATATCGCAGCCCTTTAATGTCTGAGGTCTGTGTGCAATGATC
>JAUNQL010000170.1 GCA_030536195.1 Clostridia bacterium
CGATGTTGTGCTCACGCTTCATACCTGTACCTGTGAGAGCCCATGGCTTATCAACTGTCTTGATTTCGATATCGTCAATCTCAACAGGCTCCATCATCTGGCCCATTGTACCATCGGCCAAAATCATAGCTACCATGCCATATTTATCAGCAAGCTCAAAGCCCTTGATTGTGAGGGCTGCCATCTCCTGAACTGATGCAGGAGCGAGAACAAGGTTGTGATAGTCACCGTGTCCGCCGGCCTTTGTTGCCTGCCAGTAATCTGACTGTGAAGGCTGGATACCACCAAGGCCAGGGCCGCCACGCTCTACGTTAACAACGAGTGCTGGAAGGTCGCAACCTGCGAGGTATGAGATACCCTCTTGCTTAAGTGAGATTCCTGGTGAAGAAGATGAAGTCATAACTCTCTTACCAGTAGCACTTACACCGATAACCATATTGATAGCGGCGATTTCAGACTCAGCCTGTAAAAATGTACCGCCAATTTTAGGCATACGCTTTGACATGTATGCCGCAACCTCTGTTTGAGGTGTGATTGGGTAACCAAAGTAATGTCTGCAGCCTGCACGGATGGCAGCTTCAGCTATTGCTTCATTACCTTTCATTAATACTTTTTCACCCATTGTCTTCTCACCTCTCTACTGTGATAACGCAATCAGGGCACATAATTGCACAAGATGCGCAACCTACGCATGCGTCCATGTCAACGCAAGTTGCTGGATGATGTCCCTTAGCGTTAAGTTTTTCTTCGTCAAGAGCAATGATGCCCTTTGGGCAGGCGCCTACGCAAAGGCCGCAGCCCTTACATACGTCTGTCAAGAATGTTACTTTTGCCATATTAAGAATCCTCCTCGAAGATCTTTTTCTGAAGTTTGAGTGGAAAGGCATCCTCAACTGAAAGCCCTTCCATAACTGTAGTCATAACTATCGGTAAACCAGACATTGAAGAAACCAAATTAGCATAATTAGAAGAAGCTAAAACATCAGCTACAGTAGTTGAAGAACCCAAATTAGAATTATTAACTATTCCAGTGAAGTTGATTCCTGCTGCAGCCTCTATCTCCTCTTTGATTTCAATACACTGTTCTGGAGTCCTAGTCAGTGGTCTATACATGTTGATTACAAAGAACATGTCGTAGTTGTCTTCCGCTAGCATCATGTCACGGTAGCGGCCAAGCGCGAATGCGCCACGGTCGTCACCGCCGATGTCTAACACGGCGTATGCTGACTTGTCATCAAACAGTGAGTAGAGTGACCCTGGCAACGCCGGGAAGTCTACGTTTGAACCAGCGTAATCGGACGAGATTAGCGGGATGCCATGAGCGGTAAGCTCATCCTCGCTATCCTTAGTCCGAAAGTACGGATTGACTACATCTAAATCGGCGATGACGACCGGAAGACCAAGTGAGCGAAGATGCAGTGCATAGTTTACAGCAACATTGGTCTTGCCGCTACCGTAGTGCCCTGCAAACAAAGTGACTCGCTTCAAGTCCTCACCTCCAAAATGATTACCTTATATTATAATTCTTTTCTTATAATCTTTCCACTAATAGTTTTAGGAAGTTCGTCCTTAAATTCAACTATTCTTGGATATTTATAAGGAGCCGTCTTCTGTTTAACGTAATTTTGAATCTCTTTCTTGAGTTCATCAGTTGGTTCTGTACCAGGTACAAGTACGATAGATGCCTTAACTACCTGTCCACGAACCTCATCAGGAGCAGCTGAAACACCACATTCAAGTACGTATGGAAGTTCCATAATAACGTTCTCAATCTCAAATGGTCCAATACGGTAACCAGAAGATTTGATTACGTCATCAATACGAGAAACATACCAAAAATAACCGTCCTCGTCCTTCCAAGCGATATCGCCTGTGTGGTAATAACCGTTGTGCCAAACTTCTTTTGTCAACGCCTCATCTTTGTAGTAACCAAGGAACAATCCACAAGGAACTTTTTCCTTAGTACGAATACAAATCTCACCGTTTTCACCAACGCCAACTTCCTTACCATCGCCATCAAGAAGTGCGATGTCATAAGTTGGTACTGGTTTACCCATTGATCCTGGCTTTGGAGACATACCAACAAGGTTAGCAATTGTAAGTGTTGTCTCTGTCTGACCGAAGCCTTCCATGAGCTCAAGTCCAGTTGCTTTCTTGAACTGGTAGAATACCTCTGGGTTTAATGCCTCACCAGCGATTGTTGCGTGCTCAATAGAAGACAAATCGTACTTTGACAAGTCCTCTTTGATGAGCATTCTGT
>JAUNQL010000171.1 GCA_030536195.1 Clostridia bacterium
GATAATAGCGATGAGCCACTGAGCGAAGCTGTTGTATGAAGAGATACCAGAGATAAATGTACCTGTCCAGAATGTTACTTCACCAAAGTAGTTAGGGCAACGAACGAACTTAAAGAGACCCTTGGTTGCTACCATGTTAGGGTCAGCCTTCTTCTGAGCGCCCTTCTGCTTGTCAGCAGTAGCCTCTGTGATAACACCGATGAGAGAGATGATGATACCAATGATTGGTAAGATAACTGCGTCTGAATCGTTGTGAATACGATAGTTAAGACCAGCTGTCTGTGCAAGGTAAAGAGCACCCATGAGGAGCCACATAACAACCTTTACAAAGATTGGAGGCTCTGCGCCTGATGCTTCTTGTAAAGTCTTCTTGTAAGCTGCATTTTTGAGCTCACGGATAAGAAGGAAACCACCAAGACGGATACCATAACCTACGAATAATACTGACTGGATGATAACAAGAACAAGTGGCAAACCAGTAAGTGTAACAAAATCAAGGTTACCAAGGCTACCGCCTGTTAAAATAACGATGATGTTAGCAAGACCGATACCGCATACGGAAAGGCCATAACCAACTGACATGAACCATACAAACTCTTTAAATCCTACACAGCAGAAAATAAGAGCTGCAATGAATAATACAAGATAATACATATTATTTACCCTCCGCAGCTGCCTTTGCAGCAAGCTCGTCCTCTATTCTCTTGGCATATGACTTTTCAGCGATGTACTGCTTAAATGAGAGACCAGGAACTTCGTGATCACCATAGCAATCGTTAGAAAGTGTGAACTTAGAGAACTTCATGATGTCTGACTTGCCCTGTGCCTTGATTTTTGGAAGCATAGCAAGAAGTGAGAACATCCATGCTGGAGCATACTTAATTGGAACATCACCTGTGTTACCAGCTGCTTCCCAGAACATCTGACCAATTTCTTGGTATGTGTATGTCTCTGTACCACCAACGTTGTAAGTAATGTTTTCATCACACATTGTTGATACGATAAACTTTGCAAAGTCAAGTGTGTCAATAACGTTAGCTGTCTTTGGTGTGCCCTTAAGGAGCTGAATCTCGCCCTTTAAGATCATTGGCCAGAATACATGAGCGATGTCATAGAAGTATCCTGTTGGACGGTGGATAACATAAGTAAGACCAGAAGCCTTAAGCTCTGCCTCAAGGAGATACTTAGAGTTAACCATAGGGATGCCGTCACCCTTGTCGGCATTGATTACTGAGATATAAACGAAGTGGTTAACGTTAGCCTTCTTAGCTTCGTTTACAAGGTTTAAGTTACCAAGGAAGTCGATATCATAGTTGTTAACTGTTGTTGATGCGCCTGTAAGACCACAAGTTGTGATTACAACATCAGCACCATCACAGAGACCAGCAATATTTTCTGGATCAGTGATATCAATCTTTCTTGTTTTGTAAGCGTTTGGATCAAGGCCTTCAAGCTCACGAATTACAAGGTCTGCAGCAGTAACGTCGTGTCCTTCTGCTACAAGTGTACGGAGAATATCAGAACCAAGCTTACCAAAAGCGCCTGCGAGTACAACTTTCATTTGTACTACCTCCCAAAAATATTTTCTATGTAAATGGTATTTGCTACGAAATAAAACAATTAATAAATGCGGTGCAAAATTCGTGAAATATTAGAATAATCAAGTTCACGATTTGTTGCAGCATTAATGATAACCTCAGCAAGGAATATTGACATGTAGTCATCCTTCTCATCATGACAACGAACAAGGACCTCACCGAGTATCTCAGACAACTGCTTAATAAGTACTTCAAACCTGTCTGGCATATTCTGTCTAACAGAAATATTTTTACCATACTGTTCCCAAACTGAACTATATTTATCAGAGAACTTTACAACACCGTCATAGAGATATTTAAAAGCCTCATGAATGTCCGCAGCTTTAAGACAAGATTTCTTAACCTCTGAGATAATCTCTATCCAGTCCACAAGCATGATATCAGCTACCAACATATCCTTGGACTTGTAGTAGTTGTAGACTGTGCCAACGGCAATTCCACAGGCCTCTGACACTGACCTCATAGTCATGTGTGTATAGCCCTTTTCAAACAGCTGCTTTTTAGCCTCTTCGATGATTGTATTTTCAAGATCTGCAATGATTTTTGGCATAAAAAAACCTCTTTATGAACTAATTCATATAAACTATACCATAAAAAAGAAGGTTTCGTCAACTAGGACGAAACCTCATTTTCTGCTGCTGCAAATAATATTGTAAT
>JAUNQL010000172.1 GCA_030536195.1 Clostridia bacterium
AGCTTTTTCTATCTTCGCATTAAGTTCTGCGAGTTTTTCCTTAAGCGCTTTCGTGGCATCTACTGCCTTCTTTTCTTCATTCCATTTAGCAACTTTTTTATCATAGTCAGACTTTAAGTTCTTTATCTCTTCTTGTAAGATACTTAGTCTATCCTTTGATATCTTGTCATCTTCCTTCTTGAGTGCAAGTTCTTCTATCTCAAGTTGCATGATTTTTCTTCTTTCATTATCAAGATCCTGTGGCATAGAGTCAAGTTCTGTCTTTATCATAGCACAAGCTTCATCTACAAGATCTATAGCCTTGTCAGGTAAAAATCTGTCACTTATGTATCTATTAGAAAGTTCTGCTGCAGCGACAAGCGCAGTATCAGTTATCTTTACACCATGATATGTCTCATACCTATCTTTAAGTCCACGAAGTATAGATATAGTATCTTCTACATTTGGCTCTTGCACTTGCACAGGTTGAAATCTTCTCTCAAGTGCTTTATCTTTTTCAATGTACTTTCTATATTCGTCAAGTGTAGTGGCACCTATACAATGAAGTTCTCCACGAGCGAGAGCTGGCTTTAAGATATTGCCTGCATCCATCGCGCCATCGCCTGCACCTGCGCCTACTATAGTATGTATCTCATCGATAAAAAGTATGATCTGCCCTTCTGATTTTTTTACTTCTTCTACTACAGATTTTAATCTCTCTTCAAACTCTCCTCTAAATGAAGCGCCTGCAACAAGTGCGCTCATATCAAGTGAATACAGTTTTTTATTTTTTAATTGTTCTGGTACATCTCCTTTTACTATACGTTCTGCAAGTCCCTCTACTACAGCTGTCTTTCCTACACCTGGTTCACCTATAAGGCAAGGATTATTTTTAGTCTTTCTACTAAGTATCATTACTACATTTCTGATCTCTTGGTCACGTCCTATGACAGGGTCAAGTTTCCTCTCTCTGGCCCTTTCCACAAGGTCATAACCGTATTTTTCCAAAGGATTCTTCTGCTCTTGGTTCTCATTCATATTTACGTTATTCATAAAAGCCTCCTTTAGGACGGTGAAATCCGCCCTTATTGTATAAGGGGATTATATCATACGTTGTTAGCACTGTCAAGTGGTGAGTGCTAATTTTCCTTGCATAATTATTTATATTTGTATATAATACATCTTACGCGTATAATGACGCCAGAATGGAGTAAAATGAGCGATAAACTTATAAAAGATTATGAAGGAAAATTAGTAAAAGACCCAGTAGATAGGGGCCTTGGCACCATGCCTATAGGAGCCCTTCTTTTTAAGATGTCCGCCCCTATGGTCATCTCTATGTTCGTACAGGCCTGCTACAATGTAGTTGACAGTATTTTCGTAGCAAGAATCTCAGAGGCTGCACTTTCCGCCCTCTCTCTTGCTTTCCCAGTACAATTTTTCATAGTGGCTATAAATATCGGCACAAATATCGGTATGACAGCCATGATATCAAGATCTCTTGGTGAGCGTAGGTTTGAGAATGCTAGTGCCTATGCAAAGCATAGCCTATTTTTGTCAATTATATATTCGATAATATTTGCGTTGCTTGGTCTATGTTTCACAAAACCATATTTTGCTTTCCAAACTTTTGATCAAGAAATAATTGAAAATGGCTATTCATACTTACATATAATACTCATGTGCTCTTTTGGAACATTTTTCCAGATCCCATTTGAAAAAATGTTACAAGCGACAGGCCGCTCTACTGAAAGTATGATTACTCAACTTACCGGTGCAATCTTCAATATAATTTTTGACCCAATATTAATATTTGGACTTTTTGGTTTCCCAAGGCTTGGTATAGAAGGCGCCGCTATCGCAACTGTCGCAGGGCAAACTCTTGGCGCAGTAGTTGGATATATACTCAATAAAGTAAAAAATAAATCTATAAATCTTGACCTACTTAACTTTAAGTTAAGACCTGACATGATAGCAAACATCTATCGCATAGGAGTACCAACTATGATCATGGACACTGTCGGTTGCTTCATGATACTTCTTTTTAACAAGATAATCATCAAGTACCCACAAGCAGTAGCTATAGTTGGCATATATTACAAGATGGAAAGTTTCGTATTTATGCCACTCTTTGGCCTTAATAATGGTATGGTCCCTATCGTCTCTTATAACTATGGTTCACACAATAAAGATAGGATAATCAAGGTTTTACGCTGTGCCCTTATCTCAGCTATCACTCTCATGACTATAGGCACAATCATATTTTTA
>JAUNQL010000173.1:0-449 GCA_030536195.1 Clostridia bacterium
AAAAGGCATCAGCCACCCGACAAGCAATCTCCTGAAAAGAAAGATCCTGAATAGAATCGAAGAAATCCTGTGGTAAAGGTTTTATTTGCTCTGGCATATAAAGTCCCCGATCCTCGGCTAACCCTTTCACCACCGCTTCCTTGAGTGTAGCCATTGCAGCTTTCCCATTGGTACTATAGTATCTCATTTTCCCTTCTGTTTCATAAATTCCACGATAAATTCACCTTCGCGAAGTAAGCCATAAGAACCATTCTTGCAGGCAACTTCATCGAATGTCTGTACAATATCCGGTTCTATACCAGGATAATATATACAAAATGGTATAGGATCGGCGGTATGAGTACGAAGTTTAACAGGTGTAGGATGATCGGGAAGAAGAGCCACACAAAGGGGTTCGTCATAGTTGTTTATCTGTTCCAAAATAGGAGCCAACAAACGGTGATCTATAT
>JAUNQL010000173.1:459-2245 GCA_030536195.1 Clostridia bacterium
AGACAGATTTCCATCATGTCCTGCCACATAGCTTGCCTCCAGATGCAAATACACGAAATCATCCGTCTTCAATGCATCTAAAGCTGCCTGTGCCTTTCCTTCATAGTTTGTATCATAGAGTCCGGTAGCACCTTCTACATCTATCACTCGCAAACCCGCATAACGTCCAATGCCCCGAATAAGATCCACAGCAGTAATAACCGCACCGCACTCAATCTCAGGGAAATTGCTCATAAGAGGCTTCATGGCTGGACGATAACCTCCGCCCCATAGCCAAATACTATTGGCTGGTTCTTTTCCTTCTCTGATGCGTTGAAGGTTCAAAGGATGCTCCTTGAGCAATTCCTGACTGCGAAAGATCAAGTTTCGCAGTAACTCAGCCGTTTCCCTTGCCTCGGGACAACCCTCCCGAAGCAGATAAGGGTAAAAAGGCTTTCCTGGAATATCATGAGGAGGAGTACACAGCAAATTCTTATTTCCTCCTTTTACAACCAGCAGATGCCGATACTGAACCCCTGTGTAGAAATGAATTTTATCTGAACCCTGTTTCTCGTTCAGAAATTGAATAAGCACATCCCCTTCTTCCGTCTCAAGTCTACCACAAGAGTGACTTTTCAACACCTCCCCTTCAATGCTTATCAAATTGCATCGCAAAGCCAAATCATCATCGGCCAAATCCACGCCAATGCTGGCTGCTTCCAAAGGTCCACGTCCTTCAAACACAACACGTTGGTCATATCCAAGAATAGAACTGTTAGCCACTTCACTACCTGGATGAAATCCATCGGGAACAGTCTTCAGAAGGCCATTCCTTCCATTTCTTGCCAGATAGTCGAAATGAGGAGTATCGGCATACTGCAAGGGGGTTTTGCCGCCCAATTCCTCACAAGGCCAATCGGCCATTCCATCAGCCAATACAATGAGATGCTTCATTTCCTCTTAAGCCAAAGACATGATATCGGCAAACACACCAGCCGCTGTCACACTGGCACCTGCCCCATAGCCTTGAATGAGCATCGGATATTCCTTATAACGCTCTGTCGTCAGCAATACGATATTGTTCGATCCTTCCAAATCGTAGAAAGGATGGCCTTTCTCCACCTCCTGAAGGGACACACTTGCATGTCCGTCCTCATATTTTGCCACGAAACGCCACCTCTTCTCTTGCAATTCCAATGTTTGACGACGCTGTTCAAAACCTTCATCCAGAGATGGTAGATTGATCCAAAACTCATCCAAACTCCCATCGAAAAAGCTCTGGGGAACAAACAGTTTTGCTTCCACATCCTCCTGACTGATCTTATATCCAGCCTCACGAGTCAGGATCACCAGCTTCCGCATGACATCCTTGCCACTCAAATCGATACGCGGATCCGGTTCACTATATCCTTCTGCCTTCGCCATACGTACCGTCTCGCTGAATGGCACATCGGATGCTATCTTATTGAAAATAAAGTTCAAAGTTCCACTCAACACCGCTTCTATGCGTAAGATCTTGTCTCCACTATTTCGCAAATCATTAATAGTTCGTATGATGGGGAGTCCTGCACCCACATTGGTTTCAAAAAGAAATTTCACGCCACGACGCTGAGCAATCGTTTTAAGTTCCCGATAATCCTCATAACTTCCACTCGCGGCTATCTTATTGGCAGCCACCACATGAATATTGTGCGAGAGGAATTCCTTGTACAACCCTGCCACTTCTTCGCTGGCTGTACAATCCACAAACACACTGTTGAAAATATTCATTCCGATGACTTCATCGTGCAGACGATGGATATTGCTG
>JAUNQL010000032.1:0-3903 GCA_030536195.1 Clostridia bacterium
TATGGTTTTCAGTGTTGAAGACTTCAACTTTAAGATTTGATGTTGGGTTTTGTGCTTTGTATAAGTCTACCGCTTCCTCAGCAGTTCTATACATAGGATAGGTGTCATCACCTGTCATAATTACGATGACGTTTTCAAATCCACATGATGCAGCATTCTTGAATCTGTCAAGGTATACAGCTGCAGGAATTGAAACGTTTTTGATTTTATCCTTTGGTGCAGGAAGAATATCGTAGAAGTTCTCCTGGGAAAAATCGATGCCTTCGTAGAGTATACGGTCATCGATGTTAAATGCTGTAGCTAGAATTTCTACATCATACTCATCAACAAGATTTGCTGGCAAGTCGCTGCATGTGTCAGTAATAATCATTGTTTTGCTCATGAAAAATCCCTCCATTTATAATTGTGCAGTTCCCCTTTGCAGAGGAGTTCTGGATAATCCCATTGACGAAGTGTCTCATAGACTGCGATTGCTACGGAATTTGAAAGGTTGAGGCTGCGGCACTCGTCCATCATCGGGATGCGAACGCATCGCTCTGGATGGGCGATAAGCAGTTCCTCAGGCAGGCCTTTCGTCTCCTTGCCAAAGAGCAGGAACACATTGTCAGGGTAGGTTACATCTGAGTGGCGACTCTGCGCCTTGGTGGTGAAATAGTAGAATGTTTCACCCTTGTTCTTCTCAAAGAAGTCGTCGAGATTTTCGTAGTAGAAAATCTCAAGGAAGTGCCAGTAATCCAGTCCGGAACGTTTTAGGTTCTTGTCGGTCACTTCAAAGCCCATAGGTTTGACGATGTGCAACCGAGCGCCTGTGCAGGCGCAAGTCCTTGCAATGTTGCCTGTGTTTTGTGGTATCTCAGGCTCAACAAGAACTATGTTTAGGACTGCCATACTAATACTCCTAACTATCTTTGTTTATATCAAGAAGGTTATCAACTGTTTGAACGATGAAGTCTGATTCATCTTCAATAGCTTTAATCTTATCAATAATTTCGCTCTCTTCCATGAGGTTCATGCCCTCACGGATGTCCTTAGCGTTTTTATAAATCTCTTTTGCTCTTGGGTACATATCGTGAGATATGTTCTTGGTTACAGATGCCTTTAAGTGCTCACGAGCGCTGCGCTCAGCCTCGGCCTGCTTTTCAGCCTCAAGGTCAGCACGCTCGATGGCGATAGTGATCTGTGACAAGAGAGCAGTTACACAGTCAATGGCCTCGTCAGAGAGCTCGTGCTGTGTGCAGTCGATTGATACTACACCAACTGTCTTTTTGTTGCTGCGAATAGGGATGTATTTGCAGCCGGCATCAGCAAACTCAACCTCGCCGTGTCCACAGCGAGCAGAGTTTTTAAGGCACCATTTCTTGGCCTCGTTCTCATCGTTTTTATCGATATCGAAGAAGAACTCAACCTCAGAGCCAGTGAGCTCTGTTAATGCATCATCCGCATATTCTATTACTTTGTCCTTGCCGTGGATGGAGATAAGGCCCTCTGAAGCCTTGTAAAGTTTCTTGTGCAAGGCTACGTTTTGCTTTGAAATCGCCATCTGTCTCTGGAGACGTACAACAAGCAAGTTTACAATAAGTGCAACTATAAGGAAGATGGCAGCTGAAAGAGCAAAGCTCTTGAAGCCACGATCGTTTGGTGTGTGCCAGTCGTACTTTGGCTCAAGGAACATAAAGTTGTGCGTCATGATAAAGAGAACCGATGAGAGCACAGTTGTAAGGAAACTCTTGGTTTCGGTTACGATGATTATGATTCCAAGGAGATAGAGCGTTAAGAGGTTCTCAGCATGAATCTCCCTATAGTCGAGTACAAAAGCTAAAAGGGTAGTGAGTGCATAAACTACGAGAACTATGGCAAGGTTCTTGCCGTAGTGTCGCCAATTTATCTTGCTCATTTGACATTGCTCCTTCTTATTTGGTGATTGCTCCGAGTACCTTGTTGAAATTCTCAGGTGAAGATATTACAAGGAGTTTGTCGCCAGCTTTGATTTCTGTATTACCGTTTGGAACTATCATATCGGATGATTTTCTAATAATACATCCGATGATGGAGTTGGACGGCATATCGATATTCATAAGAGTCTTGCCAACGCATGAGAAGTTTGGCTCAACAAGAACCTCTGTGATTGAAACCTTGTCGTTTTCAAGGTTCATAGTTTTTGTGAGGTTTTCAAATGATGTTGCCTGAGTGATGTATTCCGCTACCATGTGAGTAGAGGATATTACAGTGTTTACACCAAGCTCCTTAAAGAGGTCGGCGTTTTTAGGGTTGGCAACTATACAGATAACCTTTTTAACACCAAAGCAACGCTTTGCATATTGGCAGATTGCCAAGTTGTCAGCGTCCTTGTATGTAAGCGCAACAAGCACGTCAAAATCCTGGATGCCGGCCTCTTCTAAAATGAAGTGTTTAGAAGGGTCGCCACAGAATACTGGGATTTTGTGTGTTGATGAAAGGTAATCGCAATATGCTGGATCATCGTTGATAACGATGATCTTGTGTTTTTTCTTAAGTAAATTTCCGATAAGGAAGTCGGCCTGTGTACGTCCACCTGCAACTACTATTCTCATAGTTCATCCTCCTCATCATCAATACCAAAGATTGTCTCCTCAAAGACGCCCATGGTTAATTTGAAAGGATAGATGCCATGGATGTTGAAGCCCTTGATGAGGAGCTCCTTGTCTGTATCCTCAAAGCGGACATAGACCTGTGGCACGTCAAAAATACGGCTAGCAATCTGAGCGATGAGGCTGTTTAGGTTGTCGTTGCCTGTGCAGGCAACGAGCATAGTAGCCTCATCGATATCGGCGTATTTTAATGTGTCTACGTCAATACCGTCCGCTTTGATGGTAAAACCACCAAAGGTCTCTGGAAGTTTACTAAAAGCATTTTCATCGTTGTCTATGATGATAACTTGATAACCTTTATCTGAAAGCATGGTAGCGAGGCGTCTACCAAGGCGGCCACAGCCGACGATGATAACGCGCTCTTTTCTTTCAAGTTTCATTTATCTCACACTCCTTGATGAGCTTATGCGAGTTTTGCAATACTCTCCTCGAGCATCTTGATCTTTTCTTCTATCTTGGCAGCTGAAAGCTTGGTCTTCTCAACCTCTGCCTCTGGAGCCTTGGCCATGAAGCCAGGGTTGTTAAGCTTACGGCTAAAGAACTCAAGGTCCTTCTTAGCATCGTCAAGTTCTTTACTCAGGCGAGCTTTCTCTGCTTCGAAGTCAACGAGTTCATTCATAGGGATAAAGATCTTGGCATCCTCTGTGATAATCTGAACAGCGCCCTCAATCTCAACGTCTGCGCATACAGTAACGCTGGATGCGTAAGCAAGACGTTGCATATAGATAGTGCCCTGCATAAATGTTGACTCGAATGGTGTGTCGATGAATACCTCTGCCTTCTTTGAAGGAGGTACGTTCATCTCGGCACGTCTATTACGGATAGCCTTAACGGCTGTCATGATACGCTCGAATTCTGCCTCGTCCTGAGCAAAGTCAAGAGACTCGTCATATTCAGGGTAATCAGAAATCATGATGCTCTCACCATCGTGAGGGAGAGTGAGCCAGATTTCCTCTGTGATGAAAGGCATGAATGGGTGGAGGAGCTTGAGTGCGTTAGAGAGTACGTATACAAGTACTGCTCTTGCATTGGCAGCTTCCTCGCCGCCCTGCTGGAGTCTAATCTTAGCAATCTCGATGTACCAGTCGCAGAAGCAGTCCCAGATAAAGTCATAAAGCTTTGATACTGCGATGCCGAGCTCGTAGTTGTCGATGTTTGCATTTACATCCTTTGCGAGAGTGTTGAGTTTGGAGATAATCCATTTGTCCTCGATAGCAAGCTTCTCTGGAATGTGTGGTGCTGGTTCATTCTCGTCGATGTTCATGAGGATGAAGCG
>JAUNQL010000032.1:3913-9151 GCA_030536195.1 Clostridia bacterium
AAACGCATGTCGTTTCCTGGGCTGTTACCAGTAGCGAGGGTGAAGCGGAGTGCGTCAGCACCGTACTGGTCAATTATTTCAAGTGGATCAATACCATTACCAAGAGACTTAGACATCTTGCGTCCCTGTGCGTCACGAACGAGGCCATGGATGAGGACTGTGTCGAATGGCTCAGCGTTCATCTGCTCGCAAGATGAGAAGATCATACGAGCAACCCAGAAGAAGATGATGTCGTAGCCTGTTACCAATGTGTTGGTTGGGAAGTAGTGCTTAAGTTCTGGTGTCTCGTCTGGCCAGCCGAGTGTTGAGAATGGCCAAAGGGCAGATGAGAACCATGTGTCAAGTGTATCAGGGTCCTGATGGATGTGCTCGCTGCCACAGTGAGCGCACTTTGTTGGCTCATCACGTGATACTGTGATCTCGCCACAGTCGTCGCAGTACCAAGCAGGGATTCTGTGACCCCACCAGAGCTGACGTGAGATACACCAGTCCTTGATGTTTTCCATCCAGTGATAGTATGTCTTATCAAAACGGTCAGGTACGAATTTAACCTTACCATTTTTAACTATGTCTATTGCAGGCTTTGCAAGAGGCTCCATACGAACGAACCACTGCTTTGATACGCGTGGCTCAACTGATGTGCCGCAACGGTAGCATGTGCCAACGTTGTGCTTCATAGGCTCAACCTTAACAAGGTAGCCCTCTTCCTCAAGCTGTTTAACAAGAGCCTTGCGGCACTCGTAACGGTCCATACCACGATACTGCTCTGGTGGTACGTCGTTCATATAGCCGTCGTCTGTCATGACATTGATAATAGGAAGGTCATGACGGAGACCAACTTCAAAGTCGTTAGGGTCGTGAGCAGGAGTGATTTTAACAACGCCTGTTCCGAAATCCATCTCTACATACTCATCGGCAACGATAGGAATCTCCTTGTTCATGATAGGAAGGATAACGTTCTTGCCAACGAGGTGCTTGTAGCGCTCGTCATCAGGGTGAACAGCAACAGCTGTATCACCGAACATTGTCTCTGGACGAGTTGTTGCGAGAAGCACATCGCCTGAGCCGTCAGCGAGAGGATAACGAAGGTGCCAGAATGAACCGTCCTTCTCCTCGTATTCTACTTCGGCATCAGAGATTGATGTGAGGCAGTGTGGGCACCAGTTGATGATGCGCTCGCCACGGTAGATGAGGTCCTTTTCGTAAAGTCTTACGAAAACTTCCTTAACTGCCTTGGAGCAACCCTCATCAAGTGTAAAGCGCTCACGGTCCCAGTCGCATGATGAGCCCATCTTCTTAAGCTGCTCAACGATGCGTCCGCCGTACTGTGCTTTCCAGTCCCAAGCGCGCTCAAGGAACTTGTCACGACCAAGGTCCTGCTTGGTGACACCTTCCTTTTTGAGTGCCTCAACGATCTTGGCCTCAGTTGCAATTGACGCATGGTCGGTGCCTGGAAGCCAGAGTGTATCAAATCCTTTCATTCGATGGTAACGAATGAGGATGTCCTGTAATGTGTTGTCGAGTGCGTGACCCATGTGAAGTTGTCCCGTGATGTTTGGTGGTGGGATAACGATAGTGTAAGGAGTCTTGCTCTCGTCTAAATTTGCATGAAAGTATTTTCCATCAAGCCATGTCTGGTAGATCCTATCTTCTACCTCGGCTGGGTTATACTTTGTGGCAAGGTCTTTCATTGGTTTTGCCTCCACTAATAAATATAAAGATATAAATAAAAATATTTAACCAATTAATTATATATTTTACCTTAATTATTTGCAAGAGGAAGTTACCTTGACATAAATGCCTCAAAATCCTATAATTTTTATGTATTTTTGAGAAAGCGGTATACTTCATGAAACTATTAGAAGTGCTTGCAAAAACTGAATATGAGGTCGTAAATGGTGAAGTTGCTGACAAGGATGTCAGCGATATAGTTTACGACTCAAGACGAGCAAACGAGAACAATATCTTCGTTTGCCTAGTGGGCGCGGCAGCCGATGGACATGTCTTTGTTGACAAGGCATATGAACAGGGATGCCGTATTTTTCTTGTCCAAAATCAGGTCGAGTTGCCAGAGGATGCAACAGTTGTAAAAGTTGCTGATACAAGGGCAACTCTCGCTGTGATTTCGGACAACTTTTTTGGCCACCCATCAGGTGAGTTAAAACTTGTCGGAATTACCGGTACCAAGGGAAAAACTACCACTACATATATCATAAAATCTGTCCTTGATTCCTGTGGAATTAAGGCTGGACTCATAGGCACTGTAGGTGCCACGTGGGGTGATAAAACTGTCCCTACAGTTAATACAACTCCAGAGTCATACGAGACTCAAAAAATCCTTCGTCAGATGGTAGATGACGGGGTAGAGGTCTGCGCAATGGAGGTTTCAAGTCTCGGTGTTAAACATCACCGTGTTGATTGCCTCTCATTCTTCTGTGGCGTCTTTACCAACATCTCTCCTGACCACATCGGCGGTGCTGAGCACGCCGATTTTGAGGAGTACTACTCCTTTAAGAAAAAGTTCTTTGAAATGTGCGATACAGCTGTTGGCTGTATCGATGATGACGCCACTGTTGACATGATCAGCGACGCCAAAAACAAGCTCTATTACGGTACAAAAGTCGATGCCAACTACGTGGCATCAAACCTTGTACCTACTAGCGATGACAGTTACCTTGGCGTCGCATTTGACTTTGCAAAGAACGGCAAAGATGAGGGTCGATACGAGATTAGCATCCCTGGCAAATTCTCTGCACTCAATGCCCTTGCGGCACTCGCTGTAGTTGACACCATCGGTGTCAAACTTAAGGATGCCAAGGGCGCCTTGATGCAGATCTCTGTGCCAGGTCGCGCACAGGTCGTTCCGACCGGTGACGGTTACAGCATAGTCATCGACTATGCTCATAACGGCCTCGCTCTTGAGAGCCTTGTAACAACAATCAAGGACTACAAATTTAAACGTATAATTGCACTCTTTGGCTCAGTTGGCGACAGGGCACAACTTCGCCGAGAAGAGCTCGGCCGTACTGCAGCTAAGCTTTGCGATTTTACCTATATTACTAGTGATGACCCTGGTTTCGAGGACCCAATGAAAATCTGTGATGAGATTGGTGAATTCATGCTCGATGAGAATCCAGACTCTAAGTTTGTTAAGATCCCAGACAGGGAAGAGGCAGTAATCAAGGCTATTGATGAGCTCCAGGATGGCGACATCTTACTCCTCTGTGGCAAGGGTCCAGAAACTGCTCAAAAAGTCAATGGTGAAAAGGTACCATACAGTGAAATTGAATCTGTTTCAAAGGGACTTGAGCTCCGTCTCGAGCGAGAGGAAGCAGACGAGAATTACACCTTCAAAATTGAGGATGATTTAGAGGCCTTTGACGAGTTCGTTATAGCCAACAAGGGCGCATATCAGCAGTGCAGTGTTTGGCCAAATATCAAGTCCTCTTGGACACCATATTTCTACTCTGGATTTAAGGGCAATGAGCGTGTCTTGACAGCCCTTGTTTTGGAGAGAAAATTGCCACTTGCAGGCAAACTTTGGTACATCCCTTGTGGTGCACTTTGCGACTATAACAACAAGGCGTTACAGGTTCAGTTCACTGAGTTTATTCGCGGAAAAATGAAGAAACATGGTGCTTTCTGCGTAATTACTGACCCGCTTGTTCCACTCCGTATTGACGGTGAGGAGCAAAGGGAAGGTGTAGCCCTACATAACACATTTACTGGCCTTGGATACAAGCTCAATACTGACCTTGATTCATACACATACAAGCACCCAGTTCAGACCATGATTCCACTCAAAGATGGGGATGGAAATGAACTGGAAGCAGAGCAGATTTTAAAGGGCTGCGAAAAGGGTGTTCGCTACTCTGTTAGAGTTGGTGTATCCCGTGGACTTTACTCCAAGAGATACAGGTATGAGGACATCCAAAAGGACCCTAAAATAATAGAGGACTTCATGTCCGTTATGGGCGACACATCCGATCGAAACAGCTTCGTAAATCGTGGCCCAGAATACATTGATACACTTGTTAAAAACCTTGATGCGTATACCGATATTTCAATCGTTTACTACGACAAGGCGTTTGATAGAAAACTTGAGGAGGACCGCCAAGCAAGAAAGCTTGAGGCACTCAAGGAACTCACAACTGCGCCTCAGAAGAAGATACATGCGCTCCAGGATGAGATTGACACAATTGACAAGAACACCAAGAACTTTGAGGCGCGTATGGATGAGACATCCGACTACCCAGGCGATGCCAAGATTGCTGTTGCTGGCGGTCTCACAATTCGCTATGGTGGAATCGCATCATGTGTCTTTGGCGGAACTCGTGATATAGTTCGAAACAATACCCGTTCTAGCCACTTCCTCAACTACTTCAGAATCAGAGAGAGTTGCGAGGAAGGAATGGACTTCCACGACCTCGGTTACGTGCTCTGTGAAAACCCAAATCCACCTACAATGGAGAACGGTACTTTGGGTAAACTTGAGCCACGTGAAAACTTCGTAGGTATTAGGGATTTCAAACTTTCATTTGGCGCGAAATACTATGAGTTTATAGGTGAATACATCCTTGTAGGCAACGGCTTTAAGTACTGGATTTACAAGGAACTTATGCCAACCGCTAAGAAGATTAAGATGTCTATTGTTAAGCTACTCAGAAGGAAAAAATGAGAACACTTACATACACTGTTCCAAGTGAATATGACGGCAGCAAAGTCCTATATTTTCTCAAAGGAAAAATAGGACTTTCTAGTCGTCTAATCAGAAGTTTAAAGCTTGTCGAAAATGGAATTATGCTCAACGGTGAGCACACGCGCACCGTCGATATAATTCACGAGAACGACAAGCTTTTAATTAATATTCCTGAGGACGAGATGGACGAGGGACTTTGCGAGTATGATGGCACCGATTTTGGCGACCTCCAGATCCTCTATGAGGATGAGGATATGATAGTCGTCAACAAGCCTGCTATGCTCGCTATTCACCCGTCCCACAACCACCAGGGTGATACGCTCGCAAACCTCATCGCTGCGTACTTAAAGAGCAAGGGAAAGAAGGCAACTTTCCGTGCCGTAGGCCGCCTTGACAAAGGCACCTCTGGCATCGTTGTCTGCGCCCTCAACTCCTTCGCAGCGAACAAGCTCCAGGGCCATATTGACAAGACATATTTTGCAATTCCTGAGGGCATATATGAGGAGGGTGGAACGATAGAGGTTCCAATCTATCGTCCG
>JAUNQL010000174.1 GCA_030536195.1 Clostridia bacterium
CGCCATATCTATCAGTGTGATAAGGTACTTATCCTCACCCTCTGAAACTTTAGGCCACATTGAGAATGTGAGCTCAACCGGAGCTGATCTAAAGTTGTAGTCGCGAATTGTACGGCGAAGGAAGCGTACATCACGACGGCTAAATAGGATTGAGCCGTCCTCATCACGGATATCAGATGCAGTTGATGCATAGATTTTGATGATGCAGTCGCTATCAAGTTCCTCTGTAAAGATAGGATTGATAGCATGCAATCCCTCGATGATAACCACATCGCCCTCGTTAAGGACTAGTTTAAATACGTTATCAGTACGAATACCAGTGTTGAAATCGAAGAATGGGAGCTTGGTTTCCCCTGTTTCTAGGAGATCCTTTAAGGTCTTCTGTACAAGTTCTAAGTCAAGAGCATACACGGCCTCAAAGTCCTGTTTGCCATCCTTACCTGGTGGTATATCATCGCGGTTTCGATAGAAATCATCGAGCGATATAACGTTCGCTTCACAGCCAAAGCGCTGGAAGATACGTGCAATCTTGTTGGCACCAGTTGTCTTGCCAGACGAACTTGGTCCTGAGAGCATGATAATTTTGTTCTTGCCAGGACGCGCCATGATTTCGCGCACAATCTGTTGAAGCGATGCGTCATACATACGCTCGCATTTACTTACATATTCAATTGGATTTGTGATAACTTCCTTGTTAATCACCTTTTGGTAGAGAAGTTCGTCCATAAAAATCCAATACTCTATTCTTTCTTTCAATTTGTTCATCGAACCTATCGTTGTACTCAAATGGGTATTTGAAGTTAAAGATACGTTCGATGTTTGGACCATAAGGGTCCTTGAGTTTTGTTACAGCACCAGCGCCACAGGCTAGAATTGTGTGGCACTCCTCCATCATAAAGATGTTGTACTTTGAGAGATATCCAGGCTTACACCAACCCACGTTTTCAAGGTTGCCAACGGACTTGGCCTGTCTGTACATGTAATATGGGATGTAGCCGTTTTGATAGAGCGTCTCATTGGCATAATCTATCATAGATGCAGTGTCCCTAGTAGTGCTGAAAAGACCATCAGTATAGGTTAAATCAGATGATCTCTTAAAAGCCAAAGCATGGACTGTGATACTCTCAGGGCCCATTTCAATCAGTTTATCTAGACTGTATTTAAAACCGTCTAAAGTATCCGTTGGGAGTCCTGCTATTAAATCCATGTTGATGTTATCAAAACCAAGGCGGCGGGCGTCGTTGTATACAGATACAACGTCTGATGCGCTGTGGCAACGGCCGACAGCGCTCAAAACACCGTCGTTCATTGTCTGTGGATTGATACTGATGCGGTCGATACCGCCATCACGGATAGCAATGAGCTTATCCTCGGTGATGGTGTCTGGTCGACCCGCTTCAAAGGTAAACTCATTGCAGCCTGACATATCAAAACTCGTGTTTACGAGTTTTAGGAGTCGCTCAATCTGCTGTGCACTAAGTGTCGACGGTGTTCCGCCGCCAACATAAGCAGAGAGCATGCGTATGCCACTCTCCTGCGCCAGTTTACCGGTGTACTCTATCTCACGACAGAGGTTTTCAAAATATGGCTCCATTATCTTTCGAGCGCTTGGTGTATTCACAGCGCTGGATACAAATGAGCAATATGAGCAACGTGTTGGGCAGAATGGAATTGAGAGATAGAGGCTGAATGAATTAGGCAGTGATGTCTTAATTACACTCTCCTCTGCGCTTGCAACATTCCTTGCAAGCTTGGTCTTCTCTGGGCTGACAAGAAAGGCCTTCTGAAAGTAATGTATTCCACGCTCCTCGCCTTTTTCCTCCATAAGACGTATCAGGAGTTTTGATGGTCTAATACCAGTCAATATGCCCCAGCCAAGATTGAGGCCAGTTGCCCTATTTAGAACCTCATAGAGGAGCTGTGCACAGCGAAGTTCAATGCTGTCCTCAGAGTCAGCAAGAGATATCGCCCTGTTATCTACATCGCCTGTAAAGATGACCATCTCATCGCTCTCTTGGCACTTGATGACGCCATCTTCAATATAAGTTACAACGATAGCGACATAGGTGTCAGAGGTCTCAATGAGTTCCACAGTAATGCTATGTGTCTCATTACTGAGATCTGGCTCACTGCCATCTTTGAGTTTGCCATCTATTACGACAGTTACATGCTCCTCAGGAAAGAATGATGATGTTAACTTTTCAAGTTCGTATGCGTAATCATTAT
>JAUNQL010000175.1 GCA_030536195.1 Clostridia bacterium
GTCTTATTTTTTGTCTTATTCGACGTTTTTCTTAAGAGTTGCAAGGCATTCATGGAGTTCAGCTGGAACTGTGTCACCGAGTGACTGATAGAACTCTTCGATGCCAGCAGCTTCCTCTTTCCAAAGGTCCTTATCAACTGAAAGCATTGCTTTGAGTGAATCAAGTGAAACCTCATCCTCAAGACCTTCGATGTTGATGTCCTCTGGCTTTGGCATGAAACCGATAGGAGTTTCAACTGCATCAACTTCGCCTTCGCAACGTTTGATGATCCATTCAAGAACACGGAGGTTGTCGCCAAAGCCTGGCCACATGAAGTGTCCTTCATCGTCCTTGCGGAACCAGTTAACGTTAAAGATCTTTGGTGCCTTATCAGGGTCAAGAGTCTTGCCTATGTCAAGCCAGTGCTGGAAGTATGTTCCGCAGTCATAACCGATGAATGGACGCATAGCCATAGGGTCACGACGAACAACACCAACAGCGCCTGTTGCTGCAGCAGTTGTCTCTGATGATAAAACAGAACCAATGAATACACCGTGATTCCAGTCGCGTGATTGATATACAAGTGGAGCGAGCTTTGCACGACGTCCGCCAAAAATAAATGCAGAGATTGGAACACCCTGAGGGTTTTCAAATTCTGAACTAAGGCAAGGGCAATTTACTGCAGGAGCAGTAAAACGAGAGTTAGGGTTGGCACCTGGGCGGTCAGTATCAACTTCACCGTTCCAGTGAACGCCTGTCCAATCGTCTGCATTTGTTGGTGGATTCTTATCGAGACCCTCCCACCAAACAGTGTTGTTATCGAGGTTGTGGCAAACATTAGTAAAGATTGTGCCACGCTTTGTTGTTGCAAGAGCATTAGGATTTGACTTGTCGTTTGTACCTGGTGCTACGCCAAAGAAACCGTTCTCTGGGTTGATAGCATAGAGGCGACCGTCAGGTCCCTTGCGGATCCAAGAGATATCGTCACCAACTGTGAATACCTTGTATCCCTTTGATTTGTATCCCTCTGGAGGAATGAGCATTGCAAGGTTTGTCTTACCGCAAGCACTTGGGAATGCTGCGCAGACATACTTTGTCTCGCCCTGTGGGTTTTCAATACCAAGGATGAGCATATGCTCTGCCTGCCAGCCCTCTTTCATTGCCTGATATGAAGCAATACGAAGGGCAAAGCACTTCTTACCAAGAAGAACGTTTCCGCCGTAACCAGAGTTAACTGAGTAGATAGCGTTATCCTGTGGGAACTGACAGATATATCTCTTCTCTGCGTCGATGTCACACTTACAGTGTGTACCACGTACCCAGTCGTCAGAGTCACCAAGTGCCTCGAGTACCTTGGTACCAACGCGAGTCATAATAGCCATGTTAGATACAACATAGATTGAGTCTGTGATTTCAATACCAATCTTAGAGAATGGTGAACCAACAGGACCCATTGAATATGGAATGATGTACATTGTGCGGCCCTTGTAGCTGCCACGTGCAATATCATCGAGCATCTTGTATGTCTCGGTTGGATCCATCCAGTTATTTAAAGGACCAGCCTCCTCCTTGGTTGGAGTACAGATAAATGTACGTCCCTCAACACGTGCTACGTCATTTACAGCAGTCCTGTGGAGATAGCACTCTGGGAGGAGTTCCTGATTAAGTTTGATAAGTTCGCCTGTCTGGCAAGCTTCTTCTTTCAAGGCGTCAAGTTGAGCCTTTTCACCAGTAATCCAAACAATGTTGTCTGGGCAGAGTAAAGCTATGCGCTCATCAAGCCACGCGTTAATTGTTGGATTGGTTGTAAGTCTTTCCATTTTTGCAAGACCCTTTCTTAAATAATTTCATTAACATGCAATATTTTCGCATATTATTATAAAAAATGCAAGATTGATTTATTTAAAATTGCATTTTGGGGCTATTATTGTTTGTTTCACCAAATATGTTTGCCCATTATTACCTTTTATTGTATAATTCTTGCAAGGTGATAAAAATGAAGCTTTCATTAGTTATACCTTGCTACAATGAGGCCGACAATGTTCGCCCCCTCTTTGACAAGGTAAACGAAGAATTTGAAAATAAAATAGACGACTACGAATTTATCTTCGTTAACGATGGCTCCACGGACGAGACACTAGCAAATCTCAAAGGGATTTGTGAGGAGTCATCTCGCCCTGTAAAAATCGTTAACTTCTCCCGTAATTTTGGCAAAGAGGCTGCTATTTTTGCCGGCCT
>JAUNQL010000176.1 GCA_030536195.1 Clostridia bacterium
GATGCTGCTAATAACTCTACTTCTAACGAAAAAGTTGCTGAGTTAAACGCTACAATTGCTAGCCAAAAAGCTGAGATTGAAAAGCTAAAGAAAGAAGTTAAAGAAAACGTTAACGATGGCAAGGCAATTTCTGAGGCATTAATTGTTGCCCAGCGTCAAGCTGAAAAAATTGTTGCAGAGGCTAACGAAAAATCTGCAAAAATCATCAAAGACGCTAATGATAAAGCCGATTATATCGAAAAAGATGCTGATGCTCAAAAGAAGAAAGTTTTGACAGAAATTGATAAACTTGAAAAAGAGCAAATGGCTACTCGCAAAGAATATCAAGTTATGCTTCGCGATATCATTACAGCAATGGATAAAAGACTTACACAATCCGAAGGTCTTTCTGCAAAGAAATCTCCTGCTTCGACAGGTGCAACAAAGCCTGCTGCAAGTGCAACTTCAAAGAATAACGCTGTAAAACCAGCCAACACTCAAAAAAACGACGAGGCAAAGGCTGCTCCTGTTAAACCTGAACCTCAGAAGGACTTTTCTGGTTTCGGCGATACAGATTTCGACGACGACAAGATTGACTAATTGTCGATCCCTTCTAAAAATATAATTAATGTTCACGTCACGCCCAAAAGTGGGCGTGATGTTTTATGTGGTGTTGAAGCCGATGTAAAGGGCAACCCACTTCTTAAGGTTAAAGTTACTGCTGCTCCCGATGGCGGAAAAGCAAACATCGCAGTTTGTAAGCTTATTTCTAACAGCATCAAAGTAGGCAAGAGCTTTGTCACTGTAAAGCGCGGCCATAAGTCTCGCTATAAGCAAATTCAAATTGAATGTGATGAATCTAAATTTAATTCTTGATTAGAAAATCTATTGTAGATCTGGCGGAGAGGTGGGGATTCGAACCCCAGTTACCGCTTGCGCGGCAAAACGGTTTTCGAGACCGCCGCTTTCGACCACTCAGCCACCTCTCCAAGTTGTATAGCGACAAGTAATTTTAACATTAAACCCTTCGGTAACGTAGGGTTTTAATAAAATTTTATTTATATTATGTTTTGGAAAAGACAGCGAGAAATAATTATATCTGGCAGATTTGCCCGCCTTTTTGACGAAGTGTGCTTTGCACATGAGTTAAAAAACAAGGGTGAAGATGCCGGATAGAATTATTTCGGAGCGAAAAGACGATGCGAAGGCCGATAGGCCAAGCATCATAGATGGCGGAGAGATGGGGATTCGAACCCCAGATACCCTTTTGGGGCATACACGATTTCCAATCGTGCTCCTTCGACCAGCTCGGACATCTCTCCAAAAAATAGGCCTGCGCTCTAAAAACGCAGGCCTTGTATTATAGCTTAATGAAATTTATTTGCTATTAAAATCCAAAAAAGTATTTCCAGAAGTTATACATATCCTGGTTGTTATAGTTGTTGTTGTTGTTTTGTTGCTTTTGGGTTGTTTGTCCTTCGTCTGAACCAAGAACAGCATTTACTGTGATTTCTTCGCCAGCCCTGTTAATTGTTAGGCTAATTGAATCACCAGGATTGTGTTTGCGTACCGATAACAAAAGGTCGCTCGTTGTTGAAATTTTATCATCTTCGCATTTAACAATAATATCTCCAACTTTAATGCCAGCTCTCTCAGCTGATCCGCCACTTGTAACTCCTGTTACATAGGCACCTTCTTTAACCGATCAACCATATTGTTGAGAGTTTGAGCTTGTTACATTGGTCATTGTTATGCCAAGTTGAGCATGCGATGGTGTCTTTCCATCTATAATTTGTTTTGATAAGTCAACAGCATAATTTACAGGAATAGCAAAACCAACACCTGAATAATTTCCAGAATCAGATTCAATTAAGGCGTTAATTCCTAGCAATCTTCCGTTCTTGTCAACCAAGGCACCTCCACTGTTACCAGGGTTGATTGCTGCATCAGTTTGGATTAGGTTTGGATAAATTTTGTTCGATCCATCTGTTTGCGATGAGACAACCTGGCTTCTTGACGTCGCTGAAACAATACCAGTTGCAACAGACTGTTCTAAGCCGAATGGACTTCCGATTGACATTACCCAAGCACCGACTTTTACTTGGTCGCTATCGGCAAGTTCAAATGGAGTTAGTCCATTAGCGTTCTTTAGCTTTAATACAGCAATGTCCGAGCTTGAGTCTTCGCCGATTTTATCAGCTTCATATTCTTGGCCGT
>JAUNQL010000177.1:0-233 GCA_030536195.1 Clostridia bacterium
GCAACTCCATCAACAAAGCCTTCAAAGTCAATAACTGCGATATCGCCGTCAGCAACTGCTCTATCTTCAACTGTAACTGTTCTTGCGTTTGATTCCTGTTCCTTCTTGATTTCAGCATCAACATCTTCATCTGTTACAGTTACGTCAATCTTGTCAATCTTAACGCCCTTGTACTTACCAAGCTCGATTTCAGGCTTGAGAGCAACCTCTGCTGTGTAGATGAAGCTCTTGCC
>JAUNQL010000177.1:258-2182 GCA_030536195.1 Clostridia bacterium
TAAATCCTCTGCCTTATCAAGCTCCTCTGCGTAGCTGTCCTGGATACACTCATTAGCAGCATCCTCATAGAACACCTCAGGTCCGTACATTTTTTCAATCATTGCACGGGGAACCTTACCCTTACGGAAACCAGGAACTGACATTTTGCTCTTGTTCTTATTATATGCTACGGTTAATGCCTTCTCAAAATCCTCAGCGCTAACCTCAATAGTAAGCTTTGCCATGCTCTTTTCGAGCTTTTCAACCTGTAAACTCATTTTAAATATTCCTCCTTAATCTTACGTGCGCTTAGCACAATTTCAATTTGATGTGCCGACTGCAGTGACCAAAGAATGACTTCGAATCTCATTCTTTAATCTGCGAATCAGGCAACACCTGTGCCATCCGCACAATCAATTGCATATTATATCATAATAAATCCCCAAAATAAAGAAAAATCGGAGTCCTAAGACCCCGATTTGTTACTATTTTAAGCCTTATCAGCCCGGCACACTACCTTTCCTCTCTGAAGTATGCAAGTCCTAATGATTCAGGTGGCTGATTCTCCCTCTTGTTTCTCATACTGGTAATTACTAAAACGACCAAAGTCACAACATAAGGAAGCATCTTATAGAGTTCTTTATACTCCATATGATCCATTCCAGTTGGAATAAAGATATAAAGGATATAAAGTCCACCAAACAGGATTGATGCTAAAATACCCATATCAGGCTTCCAGATACAGAAAATAACGATAGCAATAGCCAGCCAGCCTCTATCACCAAAAGCATCGTTTGACCACACACCACAGGCATAGTCCATAACATAGTAAAGGCCTCCAAGGCCAGCTATCATACAGCCTAATGTGGTAGCCATATATTTATACTTTGTAACATTGATTCCTGCAGCATCTGCAGTTGCAGGGTTCTCACCAACCGCTCTTAAGTGAAGTCCAACTCTTGACTTTTTAATAATTACACTCGCTGCAAAGGCTATAATTATCGCAAGATATGCCAAGAATCCATATGAAAGGAATACCTTTCCAAAGCCTCCAAGCTTATCAGCAAACGGAAGAGATTTACTATAAACTGCGCTTGTCTTTGAAAGTGCAATCGAAGGCACATCAGCACCTGAAAGCTTAATTAATGATCCACCAAAGAAATTACCAAAGCCAACACCAAAGGTTGTCATTGCAAGACCTGTAACATTCTGGTTAGCACCAAGCGTTACGGTCAGTACACAGTACAAAAGTCCCATCAGCATAGAGCCTATAAGTGAGCATAAAAGAGGAATTAAAAGTCCTAAAAAGCCATTAAATGAAGCCCCCGCTGCCTGCTCATAATAAAACGATCCAATAACTCCCGAAATTGCCCCGACATACATTACACCAGGTATTCCAAGGTTCAAATTTCCTGACTTTTGCGTAATTATTTCACCTGTAGAGCCATATAAAAGAGGAATACCCTGGCCTACTGCTCTTGGGATAAATGACACTAGAAAATTCAACATTTATTTACCCTCCTTATTAAGCTTTACCTTGTATCTTGCAAAGAACTCACATCCGATTATGAAAAACAGAATAATTGCCGTAAGTATATCGGAATATGCTTCGTTAAGTCCAAAGGTTGTTGCAACCTCCTGACCACCTCTGCCCATAAGAACGATAAGACCACTTGAGAAAATCATGGTGATCGGATTAAACTTTGCCAGCCATGATACAAGTACTGCTGTAAAGCCCTGACCGCCTGTTATCGTAGTTGTTATGGTGTGGTTGATTCCTCCAACAAGTAAAAGACCTACAATACCGCAGACACCACCAGATAAAATCATTGTTCTTATAATGACCTTCTCTACAGAAATACCTACATATCTTGCTGTTCTTTCTGACTCACCAACGACTGCTATTTCATATCCCTGCTTTGAATACTTGAGGTAGAAGTACAT
>JAUNQL010000178.1 GCA_030536195.1 Clostridia bacterium
AAGAACATGGCATATGAGCTGATTGACGGCATTGTTGATCCAGTTACTATGGAATCTAAATACCCTGAAGAATGGGAAATTGAACGTATTGTTGATGGTCTGAGCCAGATAACACCAGCGTTCAAGGGTAGAATGAAGTTCGATGAAGCATACATTAACGGAACTGATGATGTTGCTATCAAGGAAGATATCAAGGAAGTCTTCGACCAAATCTATCAGGAGAAGGAAGAAGAGATTGGCTCCGAGCAGATGCGTGAAGTTGAGAGAATGATCCTTCTAAGAGTTGTTGACAACCGTTGGATGGATCACATCGATGCAATGGAACAGCTCAAAGATGGTATCGGACTTAGAGGATACGGACAGCAGGATCCAGCCGTAGCTTATGCTCAGGAAGGTTTCGCAATGTTCGATGAGATGATTGCGGATATTAGAGAAGAGACAGTTAAGTTCTGCTACAACGTAACAGTTACAACTAATGCTGCAAGACGTAATGTCGTTAGTGGTCCAAGCAAAGCCAGTAAGGAAGACTACAAAGATGATGCACAGGTAGCAAACGCACCAGGCGAGGCGCCTAAGGCAGATAAGACGGGCAAGCAGGAGACAGTTCACCGTGCTGAACCTAAGGTAGGACGTAACGATCCATGTCCATGCGGCAGTGGCAAGAAGTACAAGAACTGCTGCGGCAAACTTCAATAAGAAATGGAGAAATAGACAAGCGGAGGACTAGTGCCTCCGCTGTTTCTAAACTGATGATTAAATATATTATTTTCGATTTTGACGGAACAATTGCGAATACGAACGATATTATTATCGAGTCTTGGCAGGCAGCTTTCATGAAGTTTGCAGGACATACGGTTCCTGTGGAAGAAATAGAAAGAACCTTTGGCGAGACAGTAGAAGATACTATTAAAACAAAGCTACCAGATGAGAACTGGATTGATGTAAGAGACTTCTTCAGAGATTATCAGAAGAACGAATGCAAGGCTCAGATTAGCTTGTTCCCCGGCATTAGAGAAATGCTGGAGGAACTCAAGGCTAAGGGCATTAAGATGGCAACAGCTACATCAAGAACAGCCAAGAGCTATCACAATTTCATGAGAGAGTTAGATCTTGAGAAATACTTCGATGTCGAGATAACAATGGATGATGTGAAGACACACAAGCCAGCACCAGAAAGCATTCTCGTTGCACTTGCGAAAATGGGAGCTAAGCCTGAGGAAACGCTGATGGTAGGCGATACAAGATTCGATATCGGCTGTGCATATAATGCAGGAGTAGATAGCGTAATTATCCACTGGAGCCATGCAATAGGAGAACTGAATTGGGAACCAACTTATGTAGCGGAGAGCCCAGCGGACATAATTAAGATTGTGGAGGCATAATGTTACAGTTAGACGAAATACGCGGTCAACTTCCAGCAGCTCTAGATGAGCTCAAGGAAGTGGGAGGTTATCTTTGACCCGGCCGGACTCAAGAAGAAAATAGAAGAACTGGAAGCTAAGAGCCTTAAGGAAGGTTTCTGGGATGACCAGAGGTCAGCGCAGGCAGTACTCAAGGAGAAGAAGGCTCTAGAAGACAGACTCGGCAAGTACGAATATCTTGAACGTGAGATAGGTGGAATTGGCGATCTAATTGAGATTGCTGAAGAACTTCAAGACGAAGATGAGGCTAGAACAATAGTTGCTTCATTTTCCAAGTTGACTGATGAGCTAGAAGATCTCAAGATATCTATGCTTCTTAGTGGCAAGTACGATGGTAACAATGCAGTGCTGAGCATTCATTCAGGAACTGGTGGCGTTGACGCTAATGATTGGGCGGAGATGCTGGAGAGAATGTATCTCAGATATTGTGAGAGGAAGGGATATAAAACGCGCATCTTGGACAGACAAGATGATGTAGACTATGGTATCAAAAGTTCAACAATTCTTGTTCAAGGAGATAATGCTTACGGAATGCTCAAGAGTGAGAACGGAGTACATAGGCTGGTAAGAATATCTCCATTCAATGCTATGGGCAAGAGACAGACATCTTTCGCAGCTGTTGAAGTAATTCCTGAGATGACAGATGAGATAGAGGTTAATATCAATCCTGAAGATCTCAAGATAGACACCTATCGTTCGGGCGGAGCAGGTGGACAGCATGTTAATACAACCGATTCCGCAGTAA
>JAUNQL010000179.1 GCA_030536195.1 Clostridia bacterium
TGCACCGATGATTACTGAAATTAGGATTACGATTGCAAATATCAGTGCATACTGTGGCACAGTCATAAACTGTGCGATAGTCGCAAGTATATAGGTGTCAGAAAGCCAGATATTTAGAAGTTTGACTGCTCCTATAACTACGAAGTATCCGATACCTGCGCAGACCATCATATCAATGATGAGGAGGCTGCGCGATACGCCAACATTGGCGCCAAGCATACGTATTGTTGAGTAGTAAACATTACGAGACTTTAAGATAATGCGGATTACAAAGTAAGAGATTATAAGAAATACAATTGCAACTCCGAGGATAATCACCTTGTTAAGAAGCTGCAAAATTGCACCAGAGCCATCGTTATACAATGTATCCTTGATAACAAGCACATCATATCCAAGGTCACGAATATCGTTTGCTGTTTTATCAACCTTCATAGCGTCGTCAACGAAAACGCAAACCTGATATGTTTCCTTGTCAAAGAGTTGCTTTAAATCATCCTCATTTACGAGAATATAGCCCTCATAGTCATCATAGCGTAGATTCTTTTCCATTTCATACGCTGAACTAAAGGATGACTTATTGTAAATTTTGGCAATAGTTAGATTCAACTCATCGTCATAGTACTTGCTATGAACTTTCAAAGTCATATCCTTGCCCTGTGCACTATATCCGCCCTTAACGTATGCGTTGTATCCATCGGACACCCAACACGTACCGCTCTCAACCTTACTTGATGAGAGAACATTAAACATTGGCCATCTAGTGTTGGGATCGTAAGTAACACCTTGAAATTCAATATTTAATTGCGAGAAAATTCTATTGCTCTCAACACGCATCTCATCGATTACTGAATCGCCAAGATAGAAGATGCTTTGATATGCACGTATTACTGGACTGTCAGAGTTGTTGATTAGTTTAATTCCTACAACCTTAAATGGCTTGTCCATATCACGTGACCAATCCATCCTATTGTACCTAAAGAGTTCTGTATTCATGAACTCTTTAATACCCTTTTCGCTGGATGGGATTGTGTAGGAATTCTTGGTTGTTACAACTAAAATCTCATTTTCATTTTCTGGCATACGACCATAATCAAGTTCACCCATATCATAGTTCTCGATATTCTGTGGTATGCCATAGATATAGAAGTTACTATGCTCATCTTCAAATGTTGCCTGGTTGTCCATCAAAACATCGTTTTTCTCAACTATCTTGACATTTGAAACCTTAGAAAGCTTTTCAATATCGCTGTCATCAAAAGGCTTTGCCGTATCGTCATCTGACTTTTGCTTGATTACCAAACGATTTTCAGATGTATTTGAGAAATAGTAGTTATAGCCAAGAAGCTCGTTCTCATAGAGCTCTGACTGATAGATAGACATCTCAAGCACAAGTGCCAATGTCACAAAGACGAAGACAAATGTGAGCAAGAGGAATTTAACTGGGATATTAAATGCATTGCGAACACCAAGTCTGAGTCTTGAGAAGAACCTGATGTTGTCAGTTGATGCAAGTGACGGTTCAATATCACTTGCAATTTCGCGAAGTTTGGTATCCTCAAGCACCTTGCCGTCGTGCATCTTGATCTTGCGAGTGATATATGGCTCAACTTGATCAAAGTTGTGAGTAACGATAATTACAAGCTTGTCCTTTGCAATCTCGGAAAGGAGCTTGATTATATCCGCTGCGGACTCGCTGTCCAGGTTGCCTGTCGGCTCGTCAGCGATGATAATTGGTGTGTCCTTAGCAAGGGCGCGTGCGATAGCTACGCGCTGCTTCTGGCCACCAGAGAGCTTGGACGCCTTGGTATTGCGGTAGTCCGCAAGTCCGCAGCGCTCAATAAGCTCGTTTGCGCGCACCTTGGCATCACGACGTTTCATGCCAGAGAGGAGCAAAACAAGCTCAACATTTTGATATACCGTATAGCTGTTGACGAGGTTAAAGTTTTGGAAGATGTTTCCAATGTACTTTCGCCTGTAATCTTCAAAATCCTTTTCGGTGTAGTGGCTCGTCTCCTCACCGTTTATGTACATCTCGCCCTCTTCATAGGTATCGAGGCCAGAGATTACATTGAGGAGTGTTGACTTACCACTGCCCGACTCGCCTGTAATTGCAACAAATTCTCCAACGTCAAACTCTAGGCTGACCTTGGAGAAACCAG
>JAUNQL010000180.1 GCA_030536195.1 Clostridia bacterium
TTGACGCGGCAATTCTTATGAATCCTACTACCTGGGTAGCGTCAGGACACCTTGGCGGATTTGCCGATCCTCTTATGGATTGCCGTGAATGTCATGAGCGCTTCCGTGCCGATAAAATAATAGAAGATTATTGTCAGGAGAACGGCATCGAGATTACCGGCTCCGTAGACGCATGGTCACAGGAACAGATGAAGCAGTTTATCGAAGAGAAGAACATCCCTTGTCCTACCTGCGGTAAGCACAACTTCACTGATATCCGTCAGTTCAATCTGATGTTCAAGACCTTCCAGGGCGTAACCGAGGATGCTAAAAACACAGTATATCTCCGCCCCGAGACGGCACAGGGTATATTTGTTAACTTTAAGAATGTTCAGCGTACATCCCGCAAGAAGGTTCCTTTCGGTATAGGTCAGATCGGTAAATCTTTCCGTAATGAGATTACACCCGGTAACTTCATCTTCCGTACCCGCGAGTTTGAGCAAATGGAACTTGAGTTCTTCTGCGAGCCGGATACAGATCTTGAGTGGTTCAAATATTGGAAGCAGTTCTGCTTTGATTTCCTCAAAGGTCTCGGCCTTAAAGATGATGAGCTCCGCATGCGTGATCATTCGCCCGAAGAACTCTGCTTCTACAGCAAGGCAACCACAGATTTCGAATTCCTCTTCCCGTTCGGTTGGGGAGAGCTCTGGGGCATTGCAGACAGAACAGATTATGACCTTACGCAGCATCAGAATACCTCAGGAGAGGATCTTACATACTTTGATGACGAGAAGGGCAAGAAGTACATCCCTTATGTTATCGAGCCTTCAGTAGGTGTTGAGCGTATGCTGCTTGCATTCCTTACCAGCGCATATGATGAAGAAGATCTTGGCGAGGGTGATGTACGTACAGTGCTTCACCTGCATCCAGCACTTGCACCTGTTAAGGTCGGAGTGCTTCCTCTGTCCAAGAAACTTAACGAAGGCGCAGAGAAGATTTATCAGGAGCTTTCCTCTTACTGGAATTGCGAGTTTGATGATCGCGGAAATATCGGTAAGCGTTATCGCCGTCAGGATGAAATCGGTACACCGCTGTGCGTTACCTATGACTTTGAGTCTGAGACAGACGGCTGCGTAACAGTACGTGATCGTGACACGATGGAGCAGGTACGTTTGCCCATCGCAGAACTTAAGAGTTACATCGAAGAGAAGCTTAAGTATTAAGGAGTACATTATGAAGATTTACAACACTCTTTCATCCAGAAAAGAAGAGTTTGTACCCATTGAGGAAGGCAAGGTTCGCATGTATGTGTGCGGCCCTACCGTATACAATCTTATCCATATCGGCAATGCGCGCCCTATGATCTTTTTCGATACTGTGCGCAGATATTTCGAGCACAAGGGTTACGAAGTAAAATTCGTATCAAACTTTACCGACGTAGACGATAAGATTATTAAAGCAGCAAATGCCGAAGGCGTTGATTCATCCGTTATATCCGAGCGCTACATAGCAGAGTGTAAGAAGGATATGGCCGGCATGAATGTCCGCCCGGCTACCGTTCATCCCAAGGCAACCGAGGAAATCGGCGGCATGATTGAGATGATTAAAAAGCTTATTGAAAAAGGCTTTGCTTACGAAGTTAACGGCACGGTTTACTACCGCGTACGCAGTTTTGCCAATTACGGAAGACTCTCCGGCAAGAACCTGGATGACCTTAAATCCGGCAGCCGTGACCTTCTTGTATCAGGCGAAGATGAAAAAGATGATCCTATGGACTTCGTTCTCTGGAAGCCTAAAAAAGAAGGTGAGCCTTCATGGCCTTCACCTTGGGGCGACGGCCGTCCCGGTTGGCACATTGAGTGCTCAGTTATGTCACAGAAGTATCTCGGCGACACGATTGATATTCACGGCGGCGGAGAGGATCTTATATTCCCTCATCATGAAAATGAAATCGCCCAGTCAGAAGCAGCATCCGGCAAGCCTTTCTCACACTACTGGATGCACAATGCATTTCTGAATATCGATAACCGTAAGATGAGTAAATCACTTGGCAATTTCTTTACCGTACGTGATATTGCCGAGAAATACGACCTTCAGGTTCTGCGTTTCTTCATGCTCAGTGCACATTATCGCAGTCCGCTTAACTTCTCTGCCGAACTTATGGT
>JAUNQL010000181.1 GCA_030536195.1 Clostridia bacterium
TGTGTTGCCAGAGATACTGATTCGGCTATCAGTCTTTTCTAGCTGAACACCATTGCTATCAAGTACTTTTATTTCAACTGCTTTAGCAAAAGCAGTTGTTGGCACAAGGCAAAGAACCATTGCAAGTGCTAGGATGAAAGTTAGGATTTTTTTAGACATAACTGTGCTCCTTTTGAAAATATCACTACTATTATAATATAAACTAGTATAGTAAAGTTGCACAACGATTTATGTACTTTATTGGTAAATAATAAGTTACAATTATGTTATAATTATAGTGTATTTGTATCTTTAAGTAATTTTAATAAGGCGGTAAAACTATGAACGAACAAGTTTTTAGAAAGAAAAGTCTTAAGAAAATAGAATCGCCAGAGAGTCTCAACGACTACGTTAGGGTGGCAAGCCCTAGCGTGTGGATCTTTGTTGTAGCTCTGGCGGTGCTTCTCGTCGGTGTGTTCATCTGGGGTACATTTGGTGCACTGGAGACAACAATGCCTGTTAAGGCCATTGTTGAGAACCATGTGCTCTGGCTTGTACCAGAGGATATCAACGACGTGCCATCAAGTTTTGACCTAAGCGACAAGCACGTCTATCGAATTGAGGGAGAGGAGTACGAGACGTACCTCTACCTCACTAGTGACAACTGCTACGCTTGCGAGACCAAACTGGATGACGGCAAGTACAAAGCGGAACTAGTTGTTGAATCAATCAAACCAATATCATTTATTTTTAACTGAGGACGATTATGAGTAAAGTTGTTAAAACGCCTGTCATAATGCAGCTTGAGGCACTCGAGTGCGGAGCTGCATGCCTGACAATGATTCTGGCGTATTACGACAAGTGGATACCTCTCGAGGAAGTGCGAGTAAGCTGTGGCGTATCACGCGACGGCTCTAACGCACTTAACGTTATCCGCGCCGCTCGTCACTATGGCCTTGATGCTAAGGGCTATCGTTTCGACGACGTGGCATCCCTCCAGGCAACTGCTACATTCCCATGTATCGTTCACTGGAACTTTAACCACTTCGTCGTACTAAACGGTTTCAAAGGCAACAAGGCCTACTTAAATGACCCGGCGCGCGGCACATATTCTATTCCAATAGCTGATTTTGATGACGCATTCACAGGCGTATGCCTGATGTTTGAAAAGGGCGAAAACTTTGAGCCATCAGGCAAGCCTAAGAGCATGGTTGAGTTTGCCAAGAGGCGCCTTAAGGGCTCATCATCAGCCCTTATCTTTACAGCACTTGTTAGCACAATTGCTATGCTTGTTGCTGCGATTCGCCCTGCATTCTCAAGAGTATTTATTGATAGGTTGCTCTCTGGCACATCACCTGATTGGCTTGTGCCGTTTATGCTCATCCTTGCAGGATTCAATATTGTTCAGGTCATCGCCTCTGCAATATTTGATGTCTATGCACTTCGCATCAACGGCAAGATGGCTGCAACAAGTAACGCCACATACATGTGGAAGGTACTTCGCATGCCAATCGAGTTCTTTACTCAGCGTATGGCCGGCGATATTCAAAACAGACAGGCCTCAAACGAGACCATTGCTAATACACTTATCAATGTCTTTGCGCCACTCCTTCTCAACGGTGTAATGACAATATTCTATTTGGTTGTAATGCTTTGCTACAGCCCATGGCTGACACTTATAGGCCTCGGTTCAATCATTATCAACCTACTTCTATCGAGGCTTATCTCTAGCAAGCGTGTTAACATCACACGCGTTGCTGCGCGTGATGTAGCGAAGCTCAGCTCAGCGACAGTTGCTGGAATTGAGATGATTGAAACAATCAAATCCAGCGGCGCTGAGGAAGGATACTTCGCTCGCTGGGCCGGTTTCCAGGCCAGCGTTAACACGGCTGAAGTAAAACTCTTAAAAGTAAATCAGTACTTGGGTTCTATCCCACAACTTGTAACAACACTTGCCAACAATTTTGTCCTTATTATTGGTGTATACCTCACCATGCAAGGCCAGTTCACAGTTGGTATGGTTATGGCATTCCAAGGCTTCTTAACATCATTTATGCAGCCAGCAGCAACGCTCATCACCGCATCTCAGACAATCCAAGAGATGCGCACCCAGATGGAGCGTGTTGACGACGTAATGCA
>JAUNQL010000182.1 GCA_030536195.1 Clostridia bacterium
CTCATTGATTTCCTCAACAACCTTGATAAGAGTTGCATCAGGATCCTTGTGTGGGTCACCTGTGTAGAGACCATCGATATCCGAAAGGATGATAAGCAAGTCAGCATCAATTGATGTTGCAACTATTGCACCAAGCGTATCGTTGTCACCTATTACGATTTCCTCTGTAGCTATTGAGTCGTTCTCATTGATTACTGGGATAGCGCCAAGTTCCAAGAGTCTGTAAACAGTGTTCTGGAAATTACCATGGCGAACTGGGTCCTTAACATCAGCACCAGTGAGAAGAATCTGAGCTACTGTGTGATTGTACTCTGAGAAGAGCTTGTCATACGTATACATAAGCTCACACTGACCAACTGCAGCAGCTGCCTGCTTAGTTGGGATGTCAGATGGCTTTGTCTTGATAAGAAGTTTGCCAAGACCCATACCGATAGCACCAGATGATACAAGTACTACCTCGTGGCCCGCATTCTTAACGTCAGACAAGACCTTGCAGAGTTCCTCCACACGTTTGATATTGAGATGTCCTGTTGCGTGAGCAAGTGTTGATGTGCCCACCTTAACAACTATACGCATAAATTATTCACCAAGTTTTAAATCATTTTCTTTAATCCAGCCAAGTTTTCTCTCAATCTGTCCAAAGATGAATGAGAGGATCGCTGGAAGTACAATACAAACAAGTGCAAGTCCAACCCAGTCCATTGTTGTTGGAGCAAGTGCAACGGCGCCATTAGCAACTGCTGCCTCTGATGGAGCAAACCAGCCTGTGATTACACCGATAGGTCCGCAAAGGCCACATGTGCCCATACCTGAGTTAATTGCAGCACCGTTCATCTGAAGGTTGAACACGCAAGTAGCAATTGGGCCTGTGATGGCCGATGCCAAAGTTGGAGCAATCCAAATCTTAGGATTCTTAACAATATTAGCCATCTGGAGCATAGATGTACCGATGCCTTGGGATACAAGTCCACCGACTTTATTCTCCTTAAATGACATAACTGCGAAGCCAACCATCTGTGCACAACAGCCTGCAACAGCGGCGCCGCCTGCGAGGCCCGTAAGTGAGAGCGCAGCGCAGATAGCAGCAGATGAAATAGGAAGTGTAAGCGCAATACCAACAACAACTGAAACGATAATTCCCATAAGGAATGGCTGCTGGTTTGTAGCCCACATAATAATATTACCAACCCACATTGCAGCTTTACCGATAGGTGCGGCAATCAAAGCTGCAAGACCTACACCAATCAATATTGTTACAGTAGGTGTAACGAGTATGTCAACTTTTGTCTCCTTGGAAACTGCCTTACCAAACTCAGCTGCGATAATAGCAATAAAGAGTACGGCAAGTGGTCCGCCCGCTCCGCCTAAGGTGTTTGCGGCATAACCAACGGTTGCAAGTGAGAAAAGTACCATTGCAGGTGCTTTTAATGCATAGCCGATAGCAACCGCCATTGCAGGGCCAGACATAGCCATTGCATAGCCACCAATTTCTGTAAAGAATGCAAGGGCTGGAATCATACCGAGTGTTTTAAAAATTGTACCAATAAGAAGAGAACAGAAGAGACCCTGTGCCATAGCAGAGAGTGCATCAATTCCGTATCTCTTACCAGAGATTTCTATGTCTTTCTTCTTGAGAAAAGCTTTAAATTTGTCCATATAATCTCCTCCTCAAAATAAGATGGCATTATTATATACCAATTATATATATAAATAAAGCAAAAGTTATCTCTTGGAGAACTGTGGTTATTCCCCACAGTGTGGGGAAATGTCAGCTTGCTGACAAAGGGGACGGGGCTTGTCAAGCCCACGACGAAGTCGTGCACAGAACAGTTCAGCAAAAAAAATTCCCCTGCTGAGCAGGGGAATGAATTTATCTTTTGCTGAACTGTGGTGCACGACGAGCGCCCTTGAGACCTGGTTTCTTTCTTTCCTTCATACGTGGATCACGTGTAAGGAAGCCAGCCTTCTTAAGTTCTGGACGAAGATTTTCGTCATACTGAAGAAGAGCACGAGAAAGACCATGACGGATAGCACCAGCCTGACCTGAAACACCACCACCGTTTACACGGCAAACGATGTCAAACTTCTCTGTAAGACCGAGAAGCTCAAG
>JAUNQL010000033.1 GCA_030536195.1 Clostridia bacterium
GAGTTCTATGCACCAGAGTGCGATGCAGGCATCCGTTGGGATGACCCTGAAATCGGCGTAGATTGGGGCATCAAGAATCCTATCCTCTCTGAAAAGGATAGCAATGCGCCATTCCTTTCTGAGATAGAGGACAGCCTTGATTTCTATGTAAACAAAGGATAATCGATGAGTATTTTTGTAACAGGCGTCGGCGGTCAGCTCGGCCACGACGTAATTGAAGAACTCTATAGTCGAGGTCTCGACTACATTGCACCATCGCACGATGAACTTGATCTGTGCGATAGGGGCGCAGTACTAGAGTTCTTCAATTCAAACGACATTGATGCGGTGATGCACTGCGCTGCATACACGGCGGTGGACAAGGCCGAATCGGAGCCGGATTTATGCATGAGCATAAATGCCGATGCGACAGCCTTTATTGCCGAGTGTTGTGCCTCGCGCGACATCCCGCTTATGTATATCAGTACAGACTACGTCTTCCCTGGCACAGGGGATATGCCATATTCTGTTGATGACCCAAAGGGTCCTCTTCAAGTTTATGGCAAGTCCAAGTTAGCTGGTGAATCAGCTGTACTTGCTGCTTGTAGCAAGTGCTTCATTGTTCGCGTGTCATGGGTCTTTGGTAGCAACGGTGGCAACTTTGTTAAGACAATCTTGCGCCTTGCCTCTGAGCGTGACTGCATCAGCGTAGTCGCGGACCAGGTTGGCTCCCCAACATACACGCGTGACCTTGCCGTATTGCTCTGTGATATGATTACGACCGCATCATACGGCATCTATCACGCGACCAATGAGGGATTTTGTAGTTTCTATGATTTTGCGTGTGAGATTGTTCGTCTGTCCGGCAGCACGCTTGACGTTGTATCAATCACAAGCGATCAGTACGCCGCGGCAGCGACCAGACCGCTTAACTCACGACTTTCAAAATCATCACTTGATGTAGCAGGATTTAATCGCTTGCCAACATGGCAAGATGCCCTATCTAGATATCTAAAGGAGATTAACCAGAATGCAATGGACAGGACTTAATGAGCTCCGCGAGAAGTATTTAAGCTTCTTCGAGAGCAAGGATCATTTGAGATTGCCAAGCTTTTCTCTCATCCCACAGGGTGACAAGAGCTTGCTTTTGATAAACTCTGGTATGGCACCTATGAAGAAGTACTTCACAGGTGAGGTAACCCCACCAAAATCACGTGTAACAACATGCCAAAAGTGCATCCGTACACCTGATATTGAGAGCGTTGGCCATACCGCAAGACATGGTACATATTTTGAGATGCTCGGTAACTTCTCATTCGGAGATTACTTCAAGCATGAGGCTTGCCCTTGGACATGGGAGTTCCTCACAGAGGTTCTTGAAATCCCAGCAGACAAGCTCTATGCAAGTATCTATGAGGAAGATGACGAGGCATACGAGATTTGGACCAAGGAAGTTGGTGTTGACCCAAGCCACGTAGTAAGGCTTGGTAAGGCTGACAACTTCTGGGAGCACGGCGTAGGCCCTTGCGGACCATGCTCCGAGATTTACTTTGACCGTGGCGAGGAGTATGGCTGCGGCAGTCCAGACTGTGGCGTAGGTTGCGAGTGCGACCGTTACATGGAAATCTGGAACAACGTATTTACACAGTTTGAAAACGATGGCAATGGCAACTACACACCACTTGACCATCCAAACATAGATACAGGTATGGGTCTTGAGAGACTTGCTTGCGTTATGCAGAGTGTAGGCAATATCTTTGAAGTTGATACAGTTCAGAAAATCATGGGCAAGGTATCAGAGATTGCCGGTGTTAAGTATCACGATGATGACAAGAGTGACGTATCACTCCGAGTTATCACAGACCATATCCGCTCAACAACATTTATGATTGGTGATGGCGTTATGCCATCTAATGAGGGCCGTGGCTACGTGCTTCGCCGACTTCTTCGTCGTGCTGCACGTCACGGACGTCTCCTTGGTATTAATGACCTTTTCCTCACAGAGGTAGCAAAGGTTGTTATCGAGGAGAACAAGAACGCATATCCAAACCTTGTTGAAAAGTATGACTTCATTATGAAGGTTATCGGCTCCGAGGAAGAGAGTTTCAACAAGACAATCGATACAGGCACACAGCTCTTAAACGAGCTCATTGCCAATGCAAAATCAACAGTTCTCTCTGGTGAGGATGCATTCAAACTTCAGGATACATTTGGCTTCCCAATCGACCTTACAAAAGAGATGCTTGAGGAGCGCGGCATGACTGTTGATGAGGAGCGCTTTAGAGAACTCCTCAATGAGCAGAAGCAGCGCGCCAAGGCTGATGCTGCAGCAAAATCAGTAGCAGAGGCATGGAAGGGCGATGCAGATGTAACCAATGACATCGTAAAGACAGAGTTCCTCGGTTACACAGCATTCTCATGCGATGCCAAGATACTTGGCATCGTTGTTGATGGTGCAAGAACTGATTCTGCTGACATAGGTCAGGATGCTGCACTCATCCTTGATAGGACTGCTTTCTATGCTGAGAGCGGTGGACAGGTTGGCGATGTCGGTGTTATCACATCTGAGGGCTTTACATTTGAGGTAACTGACACAGTTAAGACCGCAAGTGGTGTATACCTCCACGTAGGTCAGGTAACTGATGGCCTTGCAAAAGTTGATGCAGTAGTTAATGCTGTTGTTGACAGTGAGACACGTTGGGCAACAATGCGCAACCACTCAGCAGCACACCTTTTGCAGGCTGCACTTCGTGAGGTGCTCGGCACACACGTAGAGCAGGCAGGTTCCTTCGTTTCACCAACAGTATCACGCTTTGACTTCTCACACTTCAGTGCTATGACACCTGATGAGATCAAAGCAGTTGAGAATATAGTTAATGCTAAGATTTTGGAAAACCTCCCAGTTACAATGACAGAGATGCCAATTGAGGAGGCTAAAAAGCTCGGTGCTATGGCACTCTTTGGCGAGAAGTACGGCGACATCGTTCGCGTTGTTAAGATGGGTGACTTCTCAACAGAGTTCTGTGGTGGTACTCACGTTGATAACACAGGCCGTCTCGGTCTCTACAAGATTATCTCTGAGTCATCAGTTGCTGCTGGTGTTCGCAGAATTGAGGCTGTAACTGGCTTTGGTGTCCTTGATTACATCGCATCTAATGATGCTTTGATTGCAAGGACAGCTGCTGCTCTCAAGGTTACAAGTGCCAAGGATCTCGAGTCCAAGGCAACCGCTATGAGTGCAGAGGTTAAGGAACTTCAGAAGAAGAATGAGGAGCTCGCAGCAGAACTTGCAGCAAACGCTGCAAAGGACATGCTTGGCGATGCGAGGGATATAAACGGCGTTAAACTTGTAACATCCAAGGTAGAGGGTGAACAGGGTGGCGACCTCAGAACAATGGCAGACAGTGCAGCATCATCTGATGCATCACTCGTAGCTGTTTTCGCATCTGTTTGTGGCGAGAAGCTCAGCTTTGCTTGCGCATGTGGCGCTGACGCTGTTGCTAAGGGCGCACACGCAGGTAACATTGTTCGTGCAGTGGCAACAGTTGCCGGCGGTTCTGGCGGTGGTAAGCCAGACAGCGCTATGGCAGGTGGTAAGGATTTGACCAAGGTTGATGAAGCCCTTGCAGAGGCTGAGAACGTACTTGGTGGCATGATAAAGTAACCGTTCGTTACGAATATCAAACCACTCGTTATAATTTCATTGACAAGTAATAAAAAGGAGTTGAAACTTTTAATGGATTGCCTTTTTTGTAAGATAGTTAGCGGTGACATTCCAAGCACAAAAGTGTACGAGGATGACATCTGCTACGCATTCCGTGATATCGACCCACAGGGTCCAACTCACGTACTCGTTATCCCAAAGCAGCACATTCAATCAGTAAACCAGATTGATGATAGCAACAAGGAAATAGTTGCTCACATCTTTACTGTAATCCCACAGATTGCAAAGGCTGAGGGCATTGCTGAGGAAGGATACAGAGTAGTATCAAATATTGGTGAGCGCGGTCAACAGTCAGTTCCACATCTTCACTTCCACATCATCGGTGGTCGTGACATGACTTGGCCTCCAGGCTAAAATGAGTTAAAGGCAGTCCGGAAAGGGCTGCCTTTTTTATGTCTGTTCCACTTTTTACTGTAGGTTTTACATTCCTCTTTACTGCAATGCTTCTCTGCCTCTTGCCAGAGGCATTTGTGCTGTATTTTGGAGTTGTTGCCTTCGTACTGTTTTTAATATCTTGTATCTTTCGTGAGAGGACAGTAATGCTTGTACTGGCCTCTGCTTTTGTTGCCTGCTTTTTAATCTTTGTTAAGACTGAATACGTTTATAAACCTGTCGTTGCGAATGCTGGTCGGACAATAGAGATAACGGGGCAGATGGTTGATTCAGACAAACTCAAGGTGTCTTCTGGGGAACTTGCTGGCAAGACAATCAAGGTGACTTCGAAATATGTTAAGCTTGGGCTTAATGATTTTGTTTCTTTTAAGGCAAAACTCTATGCTCTCAGTGATTACAGCAAAGCTCAAAACGTTTATGTCGGCTGTACTGTGTACGGCAATGTGGATGTGACTGAGTACTCGGATGTATATCTCTCGTTGCCGGTGTATAAGCGTTTTTCGAGCTTTGTTAGATCGGTTGCTTTTGATTTATCTGCATATCTTGAGTCAACCTTACTTCGCAATTTGCCAGAGGACATGGCCTATGTCCTCTTTGGTATGCTGATAGGTGATAAGTCCTACTTGTCTGATGCTATTTATGAGGATTTCCAGCAAACTGGAATCGTGCATTTGCTCGCTGTATCGGGATTTCACACCTCTCTGTGGTCGATGCTGTTTTATCGCTTTCTGCTCAAACGAGGTGTGAACATGAGACTGTCGGCTGGGTTTACGATTCTGTTTGTCCTTGCTTTTTTGGCGCTGACAGGCTTCTCAAAAAGTACCATTCGCGCAAGCATTGCGCTCATAGTTTTCTTTCTTGGGCGCATCCTGTCGCGCCAATCCGACAGCAAGAGTTCACTTGGCCTCGCGGCGATAATTATACTGACAGTCAACCCATTCGCCGGCGGCGACATGGGATTTCTCCTGTCGTTTTTCTCGACGCTCGGCATACTGGTTATCTATCCTAAAATGTTGGCTTGGTTTAGGGATTTATTCACTAGGAAGATTGCCAATAGAATTGTTCGTGACAAGCTTTTAAATGTGGTGTCTATTGTTTTGGTCACTGTCTCAACACTGATTTTTACACTGCCAGTGACGATGGTAATGATAGGGGAGGTGTCACTGGTGTCACCTCTGACAAACCTACTAGTTACGTCTGTTGCGTCAACTGCAATTATGCTATCTGGTGTTGCTGTCTTAGTCTCATTTGTTCCTGTGGTGAGTGCTTTTGAAAAACCGTTGATGCTTGTATCGGGACTGATTATAAAGTACGTTTTGAGCGTCTCATCCTTTGTCTCAACCTTCTCTTTTGCGACGGTTGATATCAGTTCAAATTATGCGATGGTGACCATCGCTTTTGTGTTGATTTTGATCGGATTTTCGCTGATTTTGAAGGCGAGCACAAAGCGTACTGTTTTGCTTTCTTTTGTTCTTGTTTTTGTATCGTTAATTACACATTATCTAGTGTAACCTATTGTAATACGCAACTATTTATAGTATAATGTATCCTGTATATTTATATGGAGTTTTGCGTATGAAATTACAGGAGAAAACCCTCTGGCAAAATATCAAATCAGGCAACCTTTTACCTGTGTATTTGATTAAAGGCAATGAGGGCTACTTAAAACAGAAATATGCCAATTTGCTCGCTGACAGTGTTGTACCTGCCGGCCTTGAGGCATTTAATTTCCACAGGCTCAAGGGCGAGGATACCAACCCTGAGGAGATAGCAACTTGTGTAGAGGCACTCCCAGCTATGTGTGAGCGCACCTGTGTTTTCGTACACGACTTTGACTTTGATGATTGTAACGAGGGCGAGAAGGAGCAATTGATTGCGCTTCTTTCTGACCTTCCGGATACATGTGTCCTCATCTTCTGGCAGGACACCAAGGGCTTCTCAACTAAGACCAAACTTTCCAAGGAGATTCTCTCCTTGATTGATAAGGCTGGCGCTGTCTGTGACCTTGACAAGCGCGAACCACGTGAACTTGTTAAGTTCATCGTCTCAGAGTGTGGCAAGAACGAGCGAGAGATAGATTTCGATGTCGCAAACTACATGCTCTCCTGCGTTGGTGATGATATGTCCAACCTCGTAAACGAGATTGAAAAGCTCTGTGCATTTACAAAGGGCAGGATAAGCGAGTCCGATATCGATGCTGTCTGCATCAAATCAGTTGAGGCGACTGCCTTCCAGATGATTGATGCATTGCTTGTCAATAACTTTGATGAGGCATTCCGTGATATCAAGATCCTGTTTGAGCAGAAGACTGAACCAAACATGATCTTTGGTGCGATAGTTTCAACTTACGTTGATATGTATCGCGCAAAGGTGACTCTTGAGTCTGGCAAGTCGCTTGCTGATTTGCGTGGTGTATACCCAGCAGTGTACAAGAGTGACTTTAGACTCAAGAATGCTGCAAGCAGGGCTAAGAAGTATTCACTACCTGCACTTGAGAAGTCACTTGAGATTCTCTCCCGTGCGGACTTCAAACTCAAGCAGACAATGGACGACAAACAGATGGTGCTTGAGAAGTTGCTTATTGAACTTGCCAAAGCGAGGAAGGCGTCATGATTCATACGGACAAGGTAATTGTCGTAGAGGGCAAGTATGACGCAATCAAGCTTGAGTCAGTGGTTGATGCGACAATAATCACAACGGATGGCTTTGGCATCTATAAGGATGTGGAGAAGCAGAACCTGCTTTGCACACTAGCAGAGAAGCGTGGGCTGATTATCCTGACTGATTCCGATTCGGCTGGATTTATGATAAGAAACTTTATAGGTTCCAAGGTGCCAGAGGAATGTATTACCAATGTCTATATACCGGACATCTATGGCAAGGAGAAGCGCAAGGACAAACCAGGCGCTGAGGGCAAGCTCGGAGTAGAGGGCATACCAGCCTCTGTACTTGAGGATGCCTTCCATAGAGCTGGCGTAGATACCGATAAGACTCTTGAACGTGGGCGTGAGATTACACGTCTCGATTTATATGAGGATGGCTTCCTTGGTGGAGTGAACTCCAAGGCTCGACGTCTTGAACTTCTTCATGCGCTTGGTATGCCAGAGAGGATGTCTACCAATGCATTGGTTAAAGTAATCAACATCCTTGTGACCTATGATGAATACAAGAAACTGATAGAGAGGTGAATGACTTGCAGATACCAACCTATGCAATGAAAGCTATGGACCTGCTACGCGATGCGGGTTTTGAATGCTATGCGGTTGGTGGATGTGTACGTGATTCGCTACTTGGTAAGACTCCCAATGACTGGGATATAACAACGATAGCTTTACCAGAGGAGACGAAAGAGGTCTTCTCAGGATATAGGGTAATAGAGACAGGTATCAAGCATGGAACTGTCACTGTACTTATTGATGACGAACCACTTGAGATTACTACCTATAGGATAGATGGCGAGTATTTGGATAATAGACACCCAAGCGGTGTTACATTTACAAGGAACCTCCACGAGGACCTAGCTCGCCGTGACTTTACGATTAATGCCTTGGCACTTTCCGCCGATGGCGAGATAGTCGATGAGTTCGGAGGCAAGGAAGATTTGGAGCGGGGCATCATAAAGTGCGTCGGCTCGCCAGATAAGCGTTTTAATGAGGACGCGCTTCGCATCATGCGTGCGCTCCGTTTTAGCGCGACACTCGATTTTGATATCGATCCTGCGACAAGCGAGAGCATTCATAAAAATCGTGAGTTGCTTTCTAGCATCGCTGTGGAGCGGGTACTTGATGAGCTCCTTAAACTGCTTGTTGGAGCGGGTCCAAGAGTTGTGGACATTTTGATTTCATACCGTGATGTCTTTGCGGTGATTATCCCAGAACTTGAACCATGCTTTGACTTTGATCAGCAAAACAAGCATCACATCTATGATGTGTATGACCATATTGCGCACTCGGTGGGTGAGGCTGAGCCGTTACCTGACGTACGTCTTGCAATGCTCCTTCACGACATAGGCAAACCACATTGTTTTACTGTCGGTGCGGATGGCATGGGTCATTTCTATAGTCATGCCGATATCGGTGCAGATATTACAGCGGACATACTAAAGAGGTTCAAGGTCTCAAACGAGTTCTATGATACAGTGTGGGCACTAGTTAAGTACCACTACTATCCGATTGAGCCAAATCTCAAATCGGTCCGTCGCAGGCTCGCAAAGTTTGGACCGGAACTGCTTGACAAGATACTTCTTGTCAAACTTGCCGATAACTTTGCGCACAATATGGAGACGGGCGACTACAGCGGTGAAATTTATGAGGTCCGTGACTTGATTCCAGAGGCAATGAAGCATTGCTTTAGCATCAAGGACCTCGCTATAAGCGGCAACGATTTGATAGATATGGGCGTTGAAAAAGGCCCAAGGATAGGCGAAATTCTCACATTACTCCTTGATGAAGTAATGGATGAGAAGTTGCCAAATGAACGAGAGAAATTAATTGAAAGGGTG
>JAUNQL010000183.1:0-936 GCA_030536195.1 Clostridia bacterium
AGCACATTCTACACACATTATAATGATATCAACGAACTAATCGATGACCTTAGCAATATGTTTGCTGATGACATCGCCAAAATTGTTGTTGATACTCACAAAAAGACAACCGGTGTTGCAAGTTACATGCTTATCTATAAGAGCATACTCTCCTACCTCTATGAAAAGGGTCCTCTTTCAAAAGCAATACTTATAGATGCACGTAACACAAGAATCATTGAGGAAATCTCAAAGGGATTACGTGATGGTATCGCAAGCTACTACTCAGCATCACACAGGCAACTTGATCCTGAACTGCTTTACGCAACCGCAACATTCTGGACAAACGGTGTCCTTGGCATCATGCGTGAATGGGCTCAGTATGATTTCAAGTACTCAGTTGATGAGATGGCAACACTCATCACAAATGCAATTGAGACCTGCTCAACTTTCTTCCGAGAGAGTTAATATAATCTAACTAACTTTAGTATATCATTTACATTTAATTATAACACGACACAATCGTGCTTGTGTCCAAAAACAACAAAAGTGACCTTGAGAAATCAAGGTCACTTTTTTGTACATTATTTACATATATTCAGTTTAGAACATAAAGTTTGCAAAGAAACGTACGTCCTTAATTGCCTGAATCCTGTCAGCCTTAGTTGGCTTTGGCAATGGAGCCTCTACCCAATCCTCTGTGATATGCTTCTCCTGATACTCAGGAATTGTATAAAGTCTATCACTGTAAGCATCAAAGTGTGGCTCTGTTGTCTGGCCCATAGCTGCCTTAGCTACCTTGATACAGTACTTACGTACCATACCTGTAACGATAAGTGGAGCATAATGCATATCAACCTGTCCTGGGATTGTAGGCATCATTGCAAATGCTGTACGAGCTGCAAGGTTATTAACCTCACCGCAACCACGAATCCAGAAGAAGCCCTTAAGGGATGC
>JAUNQL010000183.1:946-2095 GCA_030536195.1 Clostridia bacterium
TGAGCACTCACCACATACAAGCTTAACACCTGGGAGTTTCTTCAAGTCCTCAAGTGAGTAAGCCTTACCATCCTTACCAAGCCAGTACTTAACGCCGTCCTTCTCTGCGCCGTTACCAACGATTACAGACATGCCACGGAACTTGGTGAGTGGGTATGTGTATGAAGCGTACATAACCTCAAGAGTTGTGCCAAGAGATGCGATACAACCGCCACCACAGGTAGCTTCCATCTCTCTTACATACTCGAGTGAGTTGCCCTCAAGCTTCTCAAGCTTTGGAGCACGGTCATTGGTATGACCAACATAGAGTTTAACGCCTGGCCAGAGTTTCTCAACACGGTCTGAGAGAAGTGTCTGCTCTGCTGGGCGGAAGTTAACGATCTTCTTCTCGCCGATAACCTCAACGTTGCTATCGCCAAATCCACGCTTGCCAGCCTCGATAAGAAGCTTGTTCTTATCAGGGTCAAAGCCCATCATTTCAGTAACTACGCGGTCAACCTCAACAGAGTTTGTACCTGTTACGATTGTGTGCATAAGTACTGGGTCATTAGGGCCTGGTGTGTTACCTTCACCGCCGATGATACCATCAACAACTGTGAGGTCTGGCTTGAAGAGATAGAGAAGGTCAGAGAGCTTCTTATCAATCTGCCATGTATGGTTTCTGTATCTCATGTTGCATGAGAATGTACCCATAGCATTCTTAAAGCCAAGTGTTACACCTGTGTAGATATTGCACTTCATCTTAGGGTGTGAAACGTAGAGACGCTCGCCCTTGATTACTTCAGAAATAATTTTTGGAACATATACTTCCTGGCCACATTCAGCCTTAGGGCAGAAGTAACGGTCAGTAGCCTGCTCCTCAAATGCGATAAGCTTGCAACCATATTTCTTGGCAATCTTGTCATAGCCTGCCATCTTGAAATATGTCCATGTTACGAGGCCTGAGCCCTCACCAATGATAATATCATCGCAGAGTTCTGAGAGAACCTCCATTGTTGCATCAAATACACGTGGGTCAGTTGTCTGTGGGATATCGTAGTCATAGCGATAACCTGTCTTTGGTGTTACAAAAACAAGGTTTGGCTTGATGAGAACTTTCTTGCCCTTGAACTGAGCCTTCCAGCCTGTTGCCTTATCAAGATCATCAAG
>JAUNQL010000034.1:0-2350 GCA_030536195.1 Clostridia bacterium
ATAAATCTGCCTCGACACCAACCAAAGTTAGCGCTTATGAACTCAGTTGTTATACTCTGCTTGCCACGCATACGCTCAGCAACAGTATGTAAATCAGTAAATTCAATAACTGCGTCCTGATATTCACTTACTACAACGTGCTTCATTGTAGTTATCATAACTTGGTCTGCGTCAGTATTTTTAGTCGCAACTTCTCTAATTGTACTTGAAGCGTTGTACTCAACTGAAGTGTTCTTCTCAAGATCGATAATATGCAGGGATAAGTAAATACTTGAAAGTGAATCAATCAACAAGAATTGAGTCATCGCTGTATCGAGTTTCTCGTTCTCAGGCATATAAGTTTCCTCCCATTAAATGAAGAATAAGCTCGTTGCGATAAGCAACTGACCGATGTAGTAAAGTGACAAGTTTGTGATTCTAAGTGCGAACTTAGTTGTGCCACTAAACGTGTTGAAGATAAGTACGATATCGGAAACGGTGAAGAGCACTGCGCCAATGGCGTAGAGCCATGTAGCAACTGCAGGTGCTGCGATTAAGTTTCCGATAGCGATAGAAGTCATGATAATGACAGCGCCGAGATAGAATATTCCAAAGATTTTGAAAGCCTTCTTAACTTCCATTGTCTTGAATATGTAAGCAAGGATTGCAGCTGCAATCAAAGCACCGATGATGATGCAGAGAAGCAAACTCTCACACTGTGGTATGAGTGCTGCGAGATAAAGAATGTGTCCTGTGAGGAATGCTGCGATTCCGATAAGGAAGATCTTCTGTCCTGCCTTTTCAAAAACAAAGCGAAGATTGAGGAGGATGTCGCCAAGGGCGCCAAAGATAAGTCCAATCAAAACGAGCTTTGCAAAAGATGTGTTGCTTGCAACTTGGAAAGCAATTATACCAATTATCACAAAGACAATTGATGCAGTACCTTTAAGGCAAACTGCTGGCACGTACTTTTCCTTGTGCTCAACCATGATGAAGATGCCCTGGATTATTGCACCTAAGATGCAAAGAATAATTACTGGTGTACCTATCATATTAACCCTCCTACTTATTTCTCGCGTTTGCGAAAAATTCCTTGATATCCTGAACGATGCGAGCACCGCCAAGGATAACGATGTAAATTTCAAGACGAGCAAGTATCATTTCAAAAATGATAATTATCATCGCCGGATTACCCATGTTAGGACCTACAATACCGCTTGAAAGACCAATCTGACCGAGAGCCGAGAACGACTCAAACAAGCTGTCATAGAAGTCATAGCCACAGAGTGTCAAACCAAATGCACCCAAAAGTACAATCAAGAGATACAATACGATGTACGTGCTGTTCTTGCTCTGCTGATTTGTATCGATGTTGTCCTGTTTACCGTAGCGGTACATATACCTTGGTCTGCGGATGCGGTTTGTTTCAATCTCGCTTCGAGCATCATAGTACATACTCTTGATAGCGAAAGCCGCACGGTATACCTTGATACCACCTGCTGTGGAACCACTGTTACCACCGATGATCATAAGGAGTATTGTTGGTACCATCGCAAATGTAAGCTGTGGTACAAAGTTATTGATTGTTGTCATACCGGTTGTTGTGATAAGCGCTACAACCTGGAAGATACCGTTATCAATAGCTGATAATGTGTTTTGGCAAACGCCATTTACAAGGAGCTGTACTATCATAATTGGAGAAATTACAGCTATCAAGAATATTGTGATCAATGTCTCGTCATTGCGAAGGGCCTCTTTGAACTTACCCTTAAGTACGAGCATAGTTGTCATAAAGTTAGTTGCACCCATCATCATGAGCACGATTGCTGTGATGTCTATTGGCACGCTGTGCCAGTAACCAAAGCTCTCAACCTTGGTTGAGAAGCCACCGGTTGAAACAGCAGCTATCGCTTGGTTTATAGCATCAAATGGTTCCATACCAAAGAGTATGAACAAAACTGTACCACCAGTAATGAGGCCAAGATAGATAAGTACAATAACTCGAGCTGAGTTTCTAAGGCTTGGGGCCAATCTATCAAGATGTCCCTCTGCGGTAAAGAGCTGCATACCAAAGGTCTTGGAAAGCGCGAGGCTCAAGATGAGTACGAGACCTACACCACCAACTAGATGGAGCAATGAGCGATACATTAGGATAACGTGTGGCGCATTTGCCACATCTGTTACTGTAAAGCCTGTGGTTGTAAATCCACTTGTTGATTCAAAGAGTGCCTGAAGGAATGTATAATCCTTGGTCATTGCAAATGGTACTGCACCAAGGGTTACCGAAAGCATCCAAAGGAGCAATACAACAAGTGAGCCACTGTTTCGCTTAAAGTTCGTGACTGAATAGTTCTCGGTACAGAGCCTTATA
>JAUNQL010000034.1:2388-8577 GCA_030536195.1 Clostridia bacterium
GGAAGACAAAGCACCACAGAGATTGAATTTCATCGCGATAGAAGTAAACCAAAAACGCAGGCAATACTGTAACAACACCCACCATAATGAAAACGTATGATAGGCACTTAAGTATTCCCATGTAATAGGATTTCACCAAGTTATCTTGTTCCATATACTCTTCCTTCTTTAAACGCTGTTATCATCTCACCAGTGAGGCTTGGATTTGCCTCAAAGACTGGTAGTTCTTCACGAGTTTTAAATACTGCCTCTGCAAGTTCGTTGTCATCAAGTGAGATGTTTGGTTCGCCATCAACCTCACAGAAAACGCCTATGAGTAGGTCTGATACAATTCCCCAAGGTTGGGACTTGTAGTACCAGAGGTTCTTGACGTTGAGCCCTGTCTCCTCCTTGACCTCTCGCCTTACCGTATCCTCTACGGTCTCTCCTATCTCACAGAAACCAGCCACAAGTGCATTGCCGCCGTATCCACGGGAATAGCGAGTCACAAGGAGCTTGTCCTCATGTACTACGCCGACAATTACTGCTGGGCAGATTTTTGGGAAGATGTGGTTGCCACAGTTTGGGCAACTGAGCATCCTCTCCACATCGTCATGCACGGTCCTTGCGCCGCATCTGCCACAGTAGGCATTGTCGGTGTACCAAGTCCAAAGGTGCATGCCGGTGATTACGGCAAAGCCGTAGTATGTTGGGCCTTTGAATAGTTGACCTCTGAGGTCACAGTATTCAAAGCCTGAAATTGTCTGCTTTTCAAGCGCTAAGAAAAATCGCTCATCATCAATGGAAAACGCGTAGATAAGGTCTCCACTTATATCTTTTGCGCTTGGGAAAACAATCTCATCCCCATCACTTTTTAGCAAAACTTTGCCATCTGTAAAGGCTAAAACCTTGTCAGATGGCTCTGCTGCCATCTTTTTATACTCAACATGATATCTCTTTGGAGATATATCCTGTATCATAAAAAGCGCCTCTAATCCTAGAATTCAAGGGAATCAACCTGGTTTAAAAGCTCGCCAATCTTGGCGATGCAAGTATCAACTACGATCTGATCCTCTTCATTGTTGATGCCACGACGGATAACGTGGCGGATATATCTAACATAGCTTAGAATGCTAACCTTGTTCTCAACATCCAAAATACGCTGCTCATCGTCTGTACCGAGATAGTAGCGAAGGAATGTGCTCCATATCCTCTTGGTTGTCTCGTATGGTAGGCCAATAAAGTCCTCTACCATTTTTGGATTAACAATACCAAAGCCAACATAAGCTATGTGGATGTTCGCAAGTTCAAAAATTGGATGACCATAGGAGAGAGTATCCATATCAATGAGGATTACTTCACCGTTTTGCAAGAGTACATTGTTGGTGTGATAATCGCAGTGGATCATCTTGGTAACCTCTGGCATTGCATCTAGCATGTCGTGAAGTTTTGTGTACATCTCCTCTGGAATATAATCCTTGATGTGCTCAACTCTTCTTTGGAATTTCTCTTTGCCACTAGGCATGTCATCTGGGTCAACGTCAGTGCTGTGGATTTGAAGGAGCAAATCAGCAAAGCACTTGACGTATTTGTCAAAGTTCTCTGGCTCGTCTGCTATGTACTCTGAAAGCGACTTGGTATCAAGGAGCTCAAATACAGAGCCGAACTTGTCCCCTACCTTTACTACGTCATAAGAGATAGCAGTTGGGACGCCAAGTACAAACGCCTTCCTCGCAAGCTCACGCTCACGCTTGATGTCAGGCAAACTGTCTGAGTCGTTATATACTTTGACAATTGTCTCTGGATCATAGCGGTACACAGTGCCCTTAGCACCCTGACCGATAATCTCACAGCCGTCTACCGAAAACTTACGGTAGGCTTTTTTTACTGTTAGGATTTCAGAGAATCCTGTCATATCAAAAATGTCATATACCTCGGAGTTTGCATTAATTACTTCAAACTCCTTCTCAGTCTTGCCAAGTTTTAAAACAATACGAAGGCCAGCGCTGGAGATATATTCCAAATTCTCACAGTCAAATATCAATACATCGTGTGGGTTCGTTGCAACGATTTCATCAATCTCTGCTTGAATGTCAGATGCATTTGTTGAGTCTATTCTGCCTGATGGCATAAGGAATAGGACATTGCCTTTTATTTCGCTATTTAATAAAGCCATCAAATTGCACCTACATTCTTTGCAAATTTCTCTAAAAGATACACATATTCTCTATATGCATCTGTATCACCCAGCTCTGACTCTAACAGCTTTGCAATACTGCTAAAGTACCAGTACTGGAGTTTTGGATCCTTTTGGTGGAGGTGAGTTAAAAACTCGCCTCCACTCTTTTCGGATTCACGATAGAAGGAGCGCATATTGGAAAGTTTGTCTGAGAGCCAAAGGATTTTAACACCACGATCCTTGGTATTCTCAAGAACTATCAGTGAGTCCTGCTTTCGTGTCTTCCAAGAATCAACAAGTGAGATGTCGAGCATCTTGTCCTCTGTCTCTGCCATGACAAGAGCATATACGCGAGAGCCGAACTTGTCACGGATGGTATAAGGGTCAACGTTGCAGTCCTCGACTGTGTCGTGAAGGACTGCTGCCGCCATGACCTCTAATTCATCCGTCATCGTACCGGCTATCGCGGCAACCTCCAGCGGATGCAAGATGTAAGGGGTATTTGACATCTTGCGTGTCTGACCGCTGTGGGCCTCTATTGCAAATGCTACTGCTTCCTCAAATACGTTCATTTCTTCTCCAAACTAATCGTCTAAATTCTTGATTATGGTCAATACGTTCTGACCCTTTTCGTATCTATACTTAACGTCGTCCATAGACTTCTTAACCATATAGATACCAAGTCCACCAATACCACGTTCCTCAGCGGAAAGTGTGATATCTGGGTCCTTCTTCATAAGTGGGTTGTATGGAGGGGCCACATCAATAAACTTGATGCAAATTGAATGTGGTTCTTCCTTCTCAACTATTTCAACCTTAACAGGTCCCACTGTGTCCCTATAGCCGTACTTAACAATGTTGCTATAGATTTCATCTATTGCAATGCTCATTGCTACAGTAACCTTTGGACTGATATCACGCTTCTCAAGTTCTTCCTCAACGAAGGCTGTAACTTCGGTGATATCCTCTATCTTGGCCTCAGGGAATGTGATTGATGGTACCTCTGGGATACCACGATACTTAAATGCAACCATTGTAATATCATCAAACTGTGGTGCCTCGCCAACGAACTCATCAACATCAGCCTTGACATATTTACAGAGTTCCTCAACTGACTCAAAGTACTTTGAGTTAACAGCTTCGAGAAGACGGTCCTCACCATAGAGTTCCTGCTCTGCATTTGTTGCCTCTGTTACGCCATCGGTGTAGACGAAAACTATATCGCCAGGTCCAAGTTGGATTTCCTGTGGCTTGTACTTAACTGTATCCATGCCGGCAAGGACGAAGCCAGGGCGGCCATGGAGATATTCAAACCGCCCATCAGCGTGGCGAACGAGTGGTGGGTTGTGACCCGCGTTCGCATACTTGACAAGGCCAGTTTGAAGATCAACGCTGCCCTGCCATGCTGTAACAAACATGCCGGCATCGTTGCCCTCGCAGAGGGCTGCATTACCACGGGTAAATACTTCGTCAATTGGCATATCAGTTTCTGTAAGGCTCTTGAGCTCTGTCTTAGCACGCATCATAAACATCGCTGCTGGGATACCCTTACCAGATACATCCGCAATCAGGAAGTTGAATGTGTACATGTGTGTGAAGTAGAAGTCGTAGAAGTCACCGCCAACTTCCTTGGCAGGATTCATACTCGCATAGATGTCGATTTCCTGACGCTTAGGGAATGCAGGGAATACTGATGGCAAAGCAGATGCCTGGATATTCTTAGCAAATGTAAGTTCCTCATCGATACGAGCAGATGCTTCTTCGATATAATGCTTCAAAGTTGAAACTGTCTCATTGATGTCGTCCGAAAGCGATGCGAACTCCTCGTTCGATCGAACGTCGACAACAACATCCAAATCACCATCGGTGATCTTGGAAAGTGAGGAGTTGATCTCCTCAATCTGGTTAACAACGACTTTCTTGATAAGCAAGTAAATCAAAACGAAGAGTACTGCAAATACGAGTATCTCCATAAATGCATTTACATAGAGTGCTACATCACGTGAGTCAAGTGCCTCTGCCTCTGGGAGAACAGAGATGATAATGTAACCTTCTGTGCTCCTGTTAAAGAGAGCATAGTTGAGTTCACCGTCAACCATAAGTTTGAATACTGTGTCCTCTGCTGGCAGTTCTTCCTTGTTTACAAGCTCGACATTCTTAACCTCCTCTGGAGCGCAAACGATGTCGAGGTTGTTGTTAGCAATGATGATATAGCCTGTCTTGCCAACGTGACGGTTTTGAGAGATATAGGTTATCTGTGTGTCAATATCCTTCTGGAAACGCTCTGCGTCATATCCAACTTCAATGAAACCATCAGTTGTCTTAACGCCGGCATACTTTCTAAGGACATTAGGATCACTGTCGATAGGACCATATTCTTGAACGAATGTCTCTGTATCGCCAAGCAAGCACATGAATTCGCTTGACTGCTTACCTGATTTCATATCGAAACCAATATAACTTTCGACATTGCTCTTATAAATTATGCCGTCACTATTGATGTAGCTAATTTCAGAGAGGTCCTGCTCCTCTGCAATCGCATTTATATCTCTGCCAAGTTCAAGTTGTTGTGCAACATCCTGAGCAACCTCTAGGATGTTTCTATCAGACGCATCGAGGATATCGAGTGCAACATCCTCTGCTGCCATCTTAAGTGTTGTCTCAGTCTGAGAGTTCGCAAGCTGATTCTGGAGACCAAATACGAAACCTGATGTAACAAGGAAAGCAATGGCCACTGTTACAAACAGCCAGCGCTGCATCGTCTGTGAGATGCGCGCAGAAGTTACCTTCTGCCTCTTGTACTCGCCTGATACCAAAGTCAAAGCTATACCGCTGACCATAACTGAGAGACCATTTGCCAAGAGCATTGGGAAGGTCAACAAAACAACTACTTCTTTTGCCTTATCGGCTGTTCCGATATTGGTTATGAATACCATCGTCAGATGGAATACCTCCATAACAATACCTATTGCAAATGAGAGTAGCCAGGTAGGCTTCTTGTCCTCAAACATATGCTTACGGAGAGCCGCAGCATAGAAGCCTGCAATCATAGTTGAAAGTGAGCACGCAACTCTGGTGTATCGGCCAACGCCCCAAGCAACAGCTATGAAACGCTCGATACCACCCATCAAGCCGGCGATGATACCAGCAGGTCCACCGAACATGAGACCAGCTACAAGTACGCACGCGTCACGGCAGTTGAGCTGTGCACCAACCTTGTATGGAATACCCCACTCTGTACCAAGTATTGCAAGACAACCAAAGATAAAGCCGATAATAATCTGCTTTGCCTTTGGATTCATCTTGGCAAAGAATGGTTTCTTATCGAGTAAGTAAATTAGCACTGCGGCTACTGCAGGTAGTAGCGCTGCTATTGAAATTGAAAAAATTGAATTTCTCATAAATTACCATCTATTCTCTACGTATTCGCAGAATGCGTACATATCTTTAATCTCTAATACTGTGCCATCATCGAGAGTTACTGTTCCGTTCCACATGCCGTGTACCTGATGGCTATGCATGCGCATAACAAGAACATTAAGGTCTGAATGATGATCATAGAAAGGAGTCATTGTGAGGTTGAAACGACCGTCACGAGAAACAAACTTCCATGGCTCCATGTACTTGTCTGGCTTTGGGAATGTCTCTACGTCAACAGCCTCAAACTTGTGGCCTTTGCCGTCATAGAACATCATTGTCTCTGTTGCATTGCGCTCATCGCCAATGCCCCATGTAATCTCGAAACCAAATGTGTGCTTTTTACCGTCTGGTCCATCGATGTAAGTTGAACCAGAACCCCAGTACCAAACGAGGCTGTATGGTGTGCATACACGACCCCAGTCAAGTGAGCCAAACATTGTGTCCTTGGTAAACTCGTATGTCTCACCATTGCACTTTACATAACCCTCTGCAGGCATACACATCTGCTTTGTTGTCATGAAGTAGCGATCTGGGAATCCCTCAAATGGGAGTACTGTTGTGATATTTTCATGATCCTTGTACTGATCCATCTCGAAATGGCACTCTGACTT
>JAUNQL010000035.1 GCA_030536195.1 Clostridia bacterium
AGCAAAACTCAACGGGTCAATTTTTATGAAATTATTCCCACTCGATTGTAGCGACTGGTTTTTCTGAGATATCCCAAAGAACACGGTTAACACCTGGAATCTTAACAATGCGATCACGCATTGTGCAGAGTGTCTCAAATGGGATTTCAGGTACTGTAACAACAACTGCATCAGTTGTGTTTACGGCACGGATAACAACTGCCCAACCCATGTAGCGCTGGCCAACACCGTCAACATACTTGATACCTGTTGACTGGATGTCAGGAATAGCACAGAAGTACTGCCATGGAGTCTCTGGGAGTTTGCCTATCTCCTCACGAACAATTGCATCAGCCTCACGAAGTGCCTCAAGACGGTCACGTGTGATAGCACCTACGCAACGAACACCAAGGCCTGGGCCTGGGAATGGCTGTCTGTAAACCATGTTGTCTGGAAGGCCAAGAACCTTACCTACAACACGAACCTCGTCCTTGTAGAGGAACTTAACTGGCTCTACGAGCTCAAAGTCAAGTTCTGGTGGAAGACCACCTACATTGTGGTGTGCCTTAACGCCGTTAGATTCAAGGATGTCTGGGTAGATTGTACCCTGACCAAGGAACTTAACGCCTTCAAGTTTAGATGCTTCCTCAGCAAATACATCGATAAATTCCTTACCGATAATCTTGCGCTTTGTCTCAGGATCATCAACGCCTGCAAGCTTATCAAGGAATCTGTCAACTGCATCTACATAGATAAGGTTAGCGTCCATCTGGTTCTTGAATACTTCAATAACCTGCTCTGGCTCACCTTTACGAAGAAGGCCATGGTTTACATGTACGCAGACAAGCTGCTTACCAATAGCTTTGATAAGGAGTGCTGCAACAACAGATGAATCAACGCCACCTGAAAGTGCAAGGAGCACCTTGCCATCGCCTACTTGATTGCGAATTATTTCAACCTGCTCATCGATGAACGCATTTGCCTGCTCGACAGTTGTGATGCGCTCAAGATCAGCTGGACGAACATTAGAAGTCATATCCATCATAATAAAAGTTCTCCTAACAATTAGTTGGTGTAGTTGTCAAAATAGCCCTGTACAAGTACAACTGGTGTACCCTTGTCGCCTGAGCCAGATGTAAGGTCACAAAGTGAACCGATGAGGTCAGTAAGCTGACGAGGTGTTGTACCCTGAGAAGCCATGTTACCAACGAGATTGTCGCCTTTTGATTTGATTGATTCAGAGATAGCAGCCTTAAGAGCCTCACCTGAGAGGTCCTTATAGTCGTTATCTGCAAGGTACTTGAGCTTGAGCTCGTTTGGTGTACCGATAAGACCATCAGTGAATGCTGGTGATACTACTGGGTCAGCAAGTTCCCAAATCTTACCCTGAGGATCCTTGAAAGCACCGTCGCCGTAAACCATTACTTCAACGTGCTTGCCTGTTGCCTTAAGGATTCTGTCCTGTACGTCAAGTACAAGGTCCTTGCACTCTCTTGGGAAGAGCTTAATCTTGTCCTCTGTTGACTTGTTAGAGCCAAGGAGGCCATAACGCTCGTTGCAGCCACTGCCGTCAACAGGAGCATTCATGATGTCATCAAGGCTGCAAACAACCTTAGCACCAGCATCCTTGAGGATTCTCTTAGTTCTAGCGCGTGTGTGGATGTCGCAGTTGAGTACGCAATCAGCGTAGTCAAGGATAGCCTTTGGCTGGTTAGCGAAGACAACTTCTACTTCAGCACCCTCCTCTTTGCAGAGGTCTGAGTAGTATGCTACATAGTCAACGCCTGTGAACTCATGCTTGTTCTCGCCAAAGAGCTCTCTGTACTTCTCAAGAGAGAGTACATCTGAGTATGGGTTAACGCCAGCAGCGTCAATCTTGTCGAGAGATACGAGGCAGTTACCAACCTCGTCAGATGGATAAGAAAGCATAAGAACAACTTTCTTGCATCCACGAGCTATACCGCGAAGGCAGATAGCGAAACGGTTACGAGAAAGGATTGGGAAAATAACACCAACTGTCTCGCCACCGAGCTTTGCTTTCACGTCAGCAGCAATATTATCAACTGTGCAATAGTTACCCTGTGAACGAGCAACGATTGACTCAGTGATTGAAATTACGTCACGGTCACGAAGTTCAAAACCTTCGAACTGAGCAGCTTCAATAACACCAGTAGCAACTATTTCAGCGAGGTTGTCTCCCTCACGGATAATAGGCATACGGATACCACGTGAAACTGTTCCAACTCTTCTTTCATATTGATCCATAATGTAGGACTCCTTTTATTAGAATACGAAAGTATTATACAACAAACGCCCAGAAAAAAGTAATACCTTATATAACAAATATTGCCAAAGTTTATATAAGGTATTTTGTGTAAATATTATAAATGGTTATAACAACCTTGTTATAACAACTCCTACTTTTCTTCCTCAAGAGCCCTGATTTCATCCCTGTAGTGGGCAGCGAGTTCAAAGTCGAGAACACGCGCAGCTGCGCGCATTGCACGTGTAAGCTCGTTGATTGCAGCTGCCTTTTCGGCCTTGGAAAGGCGCTTGCCTGACTTGGATTTTTCAGTCTCAACTTTAGATGTTATCTCTATTACATCACGTACATCCTTAATAATTGTTTTAGGAATAATATTATTATCCTTATTATATTTCTCTTGGATGTCGCGGCGGCGGAACGTCTCGGTCAGAGCGCGTTCCATAGACGGCGTGACGCTGTCGGCGTACATGATGACCTCGCCGCTCGCATTACGGGCTGCGCGGCCTATCGTCTGTACAAGTGAGGTTTCGGAGCGAAGGAAGCCCTCCTTGTCAGCGTCAAGGATAGCGACGAGCGATACCTCTGGTATGTCGAGGCCCTCGCGCAGCAAGTTGATGCCAACGAGTACATCAAACTCGCCGAGACGCAAATCACGGATGATTTGCATACGCTCAATAGTATCAATATCGTGGTGCATGTAACGAACACGGATACCGTAGTTTTCAAAGTAGGTTGTTAGGTCCTCTGCCATCTTTTTAGTGAGAGTTGTAACAAGTACCCTCTCACCCCTCTCAGCACGTGTATTAATCTGAGAGATAAGGTCATCAATCTGGCCCTCAACTGGCTTTACTGTAACTAGTGGGTCAAGGAGTCCAGTAGGTCTGATAAGCTGTTCAACTATCTGAGCGGACTTGTCACGCTCAAACTCACCAGGAGTTGCTGATACAAAGACAACTTGATTGATGTGTGAATAGAACTCATCAAAGTTAAGTGGTCTGTTGTCAAATGCTGATGGGAGCCTAAAACCAAACTCAACCAAGTTTTCCTTCCTTGCCCTGTCTCCTCCATACATGCCACGAACCTGAGGCAATGTTACGTGTGCCTCGTCGACAAAGAGCAAGAAATCATCTGGGAAGAAGTCAAGTAATGTATATGGTGTTGAGCCAGGCGCACGGCGTGAGAGCACACGTGAGTAGTTTTCGATACCCGTGCAGAAGCCTGTCTCACGGAGCATCTCCATATCGTACTCGGTGCGCTGCTTGATGCGCTGTGCCTCTATAAGTTTGCCCTCATTCTCGAAATAAGCTACACGCTCGAAGCACTCCTGCATGATATCAGATATTGCATCCTCGCGTGTATCAGCGTCAACTACATAGTGTGACGCTGGGTAGATAGCGACGTGTGAGAGGCGTGTTTTGACATCGCCTGTCAGTGGATTGATCTCTGAAATCTGGTCGATTTCATCGCCAAAGAACTCGACACGGATTGCAAGCTCAGAATATCCTGACGGATATATCTCAACCGTGTCACCACGCACGCGGAACTTGTCGCGTATAAAGTTGATGTCGTTACGCTCGTACTGGAGTTCCACAAGTTTACGTATCAAGTCGTCCCTGGACTTCTCCATGCCTGGGCGCAAGGAAATCATCATATTTTTATATGTGTCTGGGTCACCTATTGAATAGATACAAGACACGGACGCTACGATGATTACATCACGTCGCTCTGAGAGTGCAAATGTTGCGGAGTGACGGAGCCTGTCTATCTCGTCGTTGATTGATGAGTCCTTTTCAATGTAAGTATCAGTTGTTGGCACATATGCCTCTGGCTGATAGTAATCATAGTATGAGACAAAGTACTCAACAGCGTTGTCTGGGAACATCTCACGAAACTCTGAGCAAAGCTGTGCTGCGAGCGTCTTGTTATGAGCCAAGACAAGCGTTGGCCTGTTTACACGCTCAATAATATTTGCCATTGTAAAGGTCTTACCAGAACCAGTAACACCAAGGAGTGTCTGCTCCTTGTATCCCTTGTTGATACCATCAACAAGCTTGTCTATAGCCTGTGGCTGATCGCCTGTTGGCTTGAATTTCGAATGTAATACGAACTTGTCCAAAGAGCACACCTCCTCATAAAATTTATTAACAAACCATATAATAACACAAAGAACCCCTGTGAACAACTCACAGGGGTCCATTTGTTTAACTAATTAGCCTTTTGTAGCAACAAATGAATATGCTGCGCCAGCTTCAGCCTCAATTGTGTTGATGCCTTCTGAAGCCATTTCGTCACCGATGTAAAGTGCCCAATATGTCTGTGACTCATTCCAGTCATAAGTGATGCCTGAAACTGTGTTGTAAAGACCATCTTTACTGTACTCAACGATACCAGCAGCTGCAAGTGCATCTGCAACTGTGTCTCCATCACTAAATGCTACTTCAGTCTTCTGCTCATTGCCATCAATGTCTTTAACAGTAAAGTCAAACTTGAGGTCACCAGCAGGTGCTGCAGCCTTTGTTGTGTCATCAGCCTTCTGTGCTGGTGCCTGAGCACATGCAGCAAAAGCAAATACCATTACGAGTGAAAGTACGATTGCGATAAGTTTTTTCATAATTTTATCCTCCTAAAAATTAATACCATATTTTATCTTCACTCTGGCCAACTTTTTAAGTATTGGTCCAGAGAGAATGAACAATGTTACTGCAGTAGATATTGCCATCGAGAGATTTGGCACTACTCCTGCAAGGTACAAAGGAATGACCTTTTTGAGTGTTGGGTTGCTTATCATCCAAAAGACTGAACTTGTATCAAGTATTGGTCCAACAATCACTAGAGTTATAACAAAACCTAGTATTGTTGCTGGGATGCGCTTGGTGCCATCGATTAAGTGGGCCTTTGCAAGAAGGCCTGCGATAATACCGGCAACGCCCCATCCCAGCATCTGCCACAAGGTCCACGGACCTTGTGAGAAAAAGAAATTGGAAACAAGTGCCGACAGCGCGCCAACCATAAATCCAGTTGATGGTCCAAATGCAAATCCAGCAATCATAATGAATGCGATAACTGGTTTGACCATAGGCGTCGCCATAAATATAAGACGTGACGCAATGGTCAGTGCTGACATTATCGCGATAACGACAAGTTCGCGCGCTCCTGGTCGCTTGTTTTCAAAGCCGACAAAGAGTGGCAGCATTGCCGTCAGTACCATAATGGAGCCCGTAAGCAGGTAATGCACTTTGAATTTCAAAGAAATTACCATAAGCCATAGCACTATCACTATGCATACTATATCAATTATGAGAGATTTTTTGCGCATAGCTCAATTACATCCTCTACATTAATAGCGTTCAAGAATAAGTGTCGTGACATTCTGTTTGCAGCAGTTGTATAGAAACTGTTTTCAGAGAAGAACTTGCAAGGTGCATTGGTTGTAACAATGTTACCGTTAAAGAACATTGAGCAAATATCAGCATACCTTGCACAGAACTCTACGTCATGGGAGACCATAACAATAGTTACTCCAGATGAAGTCAGTTCCTTTAAAATACTAGCAAACTTGATTTTAAAGAAGTTATCGAGGCCCTTAGTTGGCTCGTCAAGAAGTATGATTTCTGGCTCACAAAGGAGTACTTTTGCAAGAGCAACACGCTGTTGCTCACCGCCTGAAATATCAAAAGGATGACTAGCAAAGAGATGCTCAATATCACACGTCTTTGCAACGCTCTCTATACGCTCGTTATCGTGCGTCATCTCAAGGAGCTCATCCTTTACTGTCTCCTTAACAAAAAGGCTTGCTGGGTCCTGTGGGAGCATTGAGCAGCGTCCATTGGCACGGACCTTGCCTCGATATGGTTTTACTACATTACAAATTGCTTTGAGCGTAGTGGATTTGCCTGTACCATTGCCACCAACGATGGCAAAGAGTTTGCCCTTTGGTACGTTTAAATCAACACCTTTCAAGATGTCTTTGCCCTGTCTTTCATACCTAAACCAAACGTCAGAAAGGCTGATTACTGAATCTTTTTTTGCTGCCTTTTCATCATAGATATCCTCAACCTTTTCAAGAGAAGGAATCAGTTTGTCTGTATAACCAATTATTGATGTAAGGAATTCCGCACCCTCACGAACAGTCAAAGGACACGCATGAGAAGAAGTAACTGCCGAGTCAATGCCGTGATACACCTGAACAGGTGTTGGCATAGCTGCAAACATCTCGTTTTCAGTACTCTTTAAAAACTCACCTATCTTGTGTGGCTCATCGCAAGCAAGTATCTTGCCCTCTTGCATCAAGACAACTCTGTCAGATGCATAGAGGATGTCCTCAAGCCTGTGCTCGGTGATGATGATTGTTGTACCAAGCTCCAAGTTAATCTTGCGTACTGTATTTAAAAAGTCAGCTGCAGCAATTGGATCAAGTTGAGATGTAGGCTCATCAAGAATTAAAACCGATGGCTGCATCGCCATAATTGATGCAAGGTTAAGGAGCTGCTTTTGTCCACCAGATAAGTCAGATGTGTCCTTGTCAAACCAGTTTTGAATACCAAAGTAGGATGCCATCTCTGCAACACGAAGCCTTATAGTGCTCTTGTCACAACCAAGGTTTTCAAGTCCAAAGCTGAGTTCATGCCAAACCTTGTCTGTTACGATCTGGTCATCTGGATTTTGCATTACAAAGCCTATAAAACTTGCCTGCTCATAAGTTGAAATATCAGAAAGTTCCTTGCCATTAAACTTAATAGATCCTACTCTCTCACCAGCTGGCGCCAAAACCGTTTTGAGGTGGCGAAGAAGTGTTGACTTACCGCTGCCGCTCTTGCCACAAACAGTGATGTACTCACCGTGTTCGATTGTAAGATTAATATTATCTAGGACTCTCTTTTCAGGATTTGTTGCATACGAGAAACTTAGATTCTTGATCTCAAAATCTGCCATTTTAGCGCCTCCTTTACATTGAGAATAAGTGGAAATGATAAAAACAAAATATAAGCTATTAATCCAACAAGAGTATATGGATTGCTGATATCCGACATCGCAATTGACGGTACTACTTCAGAACTCATGCCACCTTTTGCATAGCAAAAACTAAGCACAACAATAAGTACTACAAAGTACACAAGAATTAGTACATCTTTAAAACCAAATCGATATATCGAATAGTTCGTACGGCGCTTTCCGCCGTATCCGCGAGCTCTCATACTGTCGGCCGTTGTGATGCCACTTTCAAACGCCCACGTTGTGAGCGATGACAGCACATCAACTCGGCTCTCCTGACCTATACAAGCTCGCGCCGTCGATATCTGGCGCGCTTTCCTCTGATAATTCGGTATAAATCGAAGGATTAATGTAAATATTAAAGATATCGACGGTATTATTGGTCCAAATATGTATACAAATTTATCTGACGTCATAAGTTTGTTATACGAAGAGAACCACACGAGCATTGCTACCATCATTGTAGCAAAGATAATACCGAAGAAGAGTCCTTCGAAAGTAAATTCCCTACCAAAGTAATAGAACAGAATTGTCGATCCATAGTTGTTGATAAGTGCATTGATGAGAGTAATAAGCAAAAATACTGGAATCATCAATAGCAACAACTTAATAGAGTCACGTCCCTTGATTGAAACAAGAAGCAATATTGATAGAACAACAGATGCTATAAGGAAATATGGATGCTGGAACAACATGCCAAAGACAATCGCGCCGATAAAAAACACAAAGTTAATTATCGGATTTACTGATGCAAACCTGCAGTTTTCGCCCATATCCATACCTCCTTCATAAAAAATTGCAAAACAAAAAGTCGTGGTAGAAATCATCTACCACGACCGTTTTTACGTGACAAAATAAACCCTTAAAAGCCGCACTCCCGCAGCAAAGGTTTTTAAAACATTATCGACATCCTGGCTTGTGCCATAAAACGTATATAAAGCTACCTTCTCAGATTACTCCAATGGCCGACTCACGCCGCGCTCTATACACTCCTGCACTTACAGTAGCGGGAACTGCTCCGGACTCTAACCGGTATTTCCTAATTTTCGCGCCTGTCCAATATCGGACAGCCTTGCGCTCAACATAATGTTTCTATTCAATTTGCGAAATGATTATATCACTTTCCCCAAAAAATGCAAGATTGTTTAGCCATATTACAAATTTGATATATGTTCGCTATTCACAGACGTCCTCCATTATTAAATATATTTTATACGCGTACATAAATCTACAATTGTTTGTGGAGTATTAAGTTACAGAATAAATAATAAAGGAGGAGAGAAATTATGGTAGATTTCAAAAAAAATCAGCAAGAA
>JAUNQL010000184.1 GCA_030536195.1 Clostridia bacterium
AAAACAGAAATACTTAGCATTTTCTTGTGCGCGTGCATATCCAGCTCAATGGTGCCTTTTTCCGGAGAATACTTCATAGCGTTATCCAGAAGAATAGACACCAGTTGACGAATAGCGTCCGGTGCACCGTGCATTGTCAGATTCGGTTCAATATCGATCTTGTATTCTTTCCCTTTTGACTGTGCTATCGCATGGAATTGCTGAGCTGTTTCTGCAACAATATCAGATACAGGAAACTCAATTTTATTTATCTCGTTTTCTTCTTCTTCCATTTTTGAGAGATAAACAAGATCGTTTGTCAGTTCACTGAGCCGTTTAGTCTGCGTACGTATATCGGATAAACTTTCATTATCTTCAAAGTCGGATTCCAGAAGATCAAGGTTTGCGCCTATTATCGTCAGCGGTGTTTTTATTTCGTGCCCGGCATCGGTAATAAAGCGTTTCTGCTTTTCGTAACTCTCGGCGATTGGACGAACGATCCTGCCTGCTGAAAAAACGAATACAACAAAAGCCACCACACAGCCAAGCAAACCAACCGTTGTGCTGGTCAGCATGAATTTGCGGAAAGAATCCAGTTTTCTGCCGCAGTCCAGAAACATGATCCGCGTCATCCTGTCATCTGTTTGCTTTATATAACGAAATTGCTCTATGAAACCGCGATCATGTCCGCTTGATATCGCTTTCTGAACATAGACATCAGCTGCTTCCCGGTCAACGGAAATGATTTGGGAAACATCTGTCTCTTCAACTACACCGTTTATTGAAACCGTAGCTGTAAAATATCTTGACTCATATGGCACCTCCGGAGACATTCCGCGCGGAATGAAATCTATGATATCCTGAGGAGGTCTTCTCGGTTTTTCTTTCTGACTGCCAAACGGCGCATTTGGTTGGGAAAGCACATTCAGTATCATGTCAGTCTCAGTTATGACAGATGAATAATTTACAATGTTCATTATCCCGACAAGTACAGCCATGAGAACAAATGTGGATACGGTCGCCAGGATAATAAACTTTCTTTTCAGACGTTTAATCATTGGCATACTCCAGAGAATATCCGGCGCCCCGCGATACTTTGATCTGAATATCCGCTCCCAGCGCAGTCAGTTTCTTGCGAAGATACGAGATATATACCCACACTACATTGATTTCAGCCTCACTGTCATATCCCCATATCTTCTCCATAATACGCTCTGAGGAAAAGATCTGATGCTGATTTAAAAGGAACATTTCCATCATCTGAAACTCTTTGTTGGCAAGCCTAAAGCTGTCAGTAGGTGACGCGAGTTCGAAAGTTACCCTGTCAAGAGAAATATTGCCCATTCGCAGCTTTGTGTCGGTTTCTTCTTTCCCGCGGGTCATGCAGCGAATGCGGGCAAGAAGCTCTCTTGTGTCAAAAGGTTTCGTCAGATAGTCATTCGCGCCGCTGTCAAGGCCAAGAACTTTGTCATCGATCCCCGATTTTGCTGTCAGTATCAGGATTGGCAGCCGGTTTCCAGAAGCACGGACACTTTTCAATACTGTAATGCCGTCCATTTTCGGCATCATTATATCCAGTACAGCAGCATCATAATCTCCGGACAAAATATATTCCAAAGCATCTTCGCCATTGAAAACAGCATCAACAGAGTAATTGTTCTTTTCAAATATCTTGACAAGCGCTTTGGATAACGCTTTTTCGTCCTCTGCAAGCAATACTCTCATATGTCCTGATGCTCCTTTTTCAATATATTATTATTAAACAATTTCAAACATAAATACACTTTAAAATGCAGTATCGTATCTGTCTGCATCTGTAAAAATTATCCGGTTGAAGTTCAACTTGACAAAACACATCATACGAACGAAAATATAGAAACATAAACCGGTAATTATTTTAGATGTCATTCTCGCTATCTGAAAGGAAGACATATGGATAAAAGTACAAAATTACAGGCTCTGTTTGCCGTTGCAGAAGCATACAAAGACAGAGGCTCATGGCTGCAGTATGATCAGCTCAGTCTTGACAGGATCGCAGTGATCTCTTCAAGGAGACAGGAGCTCGCACCTCCCGAAGCAGCAACATCTCAGCGT
>JAUNQL010000185.1 GCA_030536195.1 Clostridia bacterium
ATTCGGAGGCATTTAAGCTAATAACCAGGATACAGGATGAAGCTCACAGGTTCGCAATCGAGTACCACCGCAGCCTCAGATCCAAGGATCAGGTCAAGAGTATTCTGGACGATATTCCGGGAATCGGGCCGGCAAGGCGCAAGGCTCTTCTCAAAACTTTGGGAGATCCTGAAAAAATCCGTAATTCTTCTGTCGAAATCCTTAAGAATGTGCCCGGAATGAATGCAAAAAGCGCGGAATCGGTTTATAATTATTTTCATAAGGAATAATAGGTTAAGTTAAATCTTTTAAGTAAGGATATGTGGCAAATGAAACGTAATTGGAAAAGAATTCTTGCTTGTTTTTTGGTGTCTGTAATGATGTTGAATTCATTCACTTCATATGCAGGCGAGCTTGATTTGACTGCGGAGGAAAAAGTTGAAGAAGCCGTGGTTGATGAAGTTGCGGAAAACTTAATCGAGGACGTAATCGTCAAAGATGATTCCATCGATGAGTACGATGCTGTCATCGAGGAAATAATCGAAGACGAAGAAACTGTTGACGATGATGTAATCGGCAAGGAGGATAATGCAGATGACCGCGGAGATTTTGAAGGTGAAGAAATCATTGAAGATATCGAGCCAGAAGACGCAACAGACAGCGAAGCGGAATTCGATCATGTAATCGACTACGATCATGTCGATAACGGTTTGATAAATATTGATTATGAACCGGATGATGTTCTTCCGTCGGAAAATACGAAAAAGGCAGCTTTGCCAAGTAAGTATGAGTCTCCATATGCAACTTCCGTAAAGAATCAGAGATCATATGGTACATGTTGGTCCTTTGCTTCCAATGGTGCAGCTGAAGCATCTATGAAGAAGCAGGGACTTATAGATAAACCTAATTTCAGTGAATGGGCACTGGCTTATTTTATTTTCCATAATCCTTCCAGCTGGCCGAACGCAGTTCAGGAACTGTCAGGTGATGACTATTCATATCTTCCGGGATCATATGATAATTCATGGTGGAATAACGGAGGAAATCAGCTCTGGGCTGCTATGTTCTTTTCGGCGTGGAGAGGTGTCGCCAATGAGTCACAGGCGGTATATCCGTATTCGACAGGTGACGGATCAGGAGAAGTTGAAAGCAAAAAGACATCCCCATATGTTCCTGATGATGATGCCTGCAATAACATTTCGGCAAAACTTGTCAATGCCAGATTTCTTCCATACGGAAGCTCGACAAACTATGATTTAATTAAGCGTTATATTACGGAATACGGAAGTATTGCAGTTTCATATTATCAAAGCAGTCTCACTAAAAAAACATTGAACGGCGAGACATATTGGGAAGTTGACAGCTATAAGAACCAGACAACTTCAAACCATTCGGTTCTTTGTATCGGATGGGATGATGATAAAAAAGCCTGGCTTATAAAGGGAAGCTACGGAAGCACGTATTCATATTCAAATAACGGATATTACTGGCTACCTTATGATAACCCATCAATTGATGACTGGACTGCAATGCAGTTTACCAGTCCTGATGCTTATGATTTTAACTATCACTATGACGGTGACTGTATCTTCACTACGCAGTCGCTTGACGATAAATCACAGATAGGCAACATCTATCCGGTTCTGGGAACAGCCAACACATATCAACAGATTGAAGCTGTCAATGTAGGTATTCAGACATCGAATACGAATTTTACAGTTGACATATATACCAGTGACACAAAAATGGCCAAGCCCACCGATGGTACCAAAGCGGCAGGGACGGCATCAGGAACAACCGATGCATCCGGACTTTATACAGTAAAACTCAGCACGCCTGTAAGAGTAAAGGTCGGAACATATTTTTCCGTTGTGGTTACTCTTGATTTTCCGGGAACTGCAGACGGCCAGGTGTTCGTAGACCAGACTTATTCATATTCAAATCATGTTTATAAAAACACGGCCGTAGCGGGAGAAAGTATGGACTATGAGCCTTCTTACGGCAACTGGTATGACGGAACAAAATACAGCAGACCTCTGACATATCGTATTAAAGCGTTTACTAATAAATTAAATAATGG
>JAUNQL010000186.1 GCA_030536195.1 Clostridia bacterium
CACATAGACAGCCTCAAGATAGATACAGGTATGGATTGGGTAGAAATCCGAGCATATGGAGTGTCTGAAGGTACTATTGAATTGCTTGGTGAAGAACATCAATTAATTCAGGATGATGCATCTTCATATGAATGCGCATCTATTCATCTGGATATTCGTTGGCCACACCTATGGTCACCAGAGGATCCTTATCTCTATGACTTTACGATTAGATCGGGAAATGACGAGGTTAAGTCGTATTTTGCGCTTAGAACACTTGGAATAGCCGATGTAGATGGACACAAGAAGCTTTGCCTTAATGGGGAGCCTTACTTCTTCAACGGACTGCTTGATCAAGGTTATTGGCATGACGGAATATATACTCCTCATTCATATAAATGTTACGAAGAGGATATCTTGGCAATGAAGAAGCTGGGATTCAACACGTTAAGAAAACATATCAAGATTGAGCCTGAACGTTTCTATTATGATTGTGACAGACTCGGAATGATAGTTTTTCAAGATATGGTTAATAATGGAGATTATTCTTTCATTAAGGATAGTGCGTTACCAACAATAGGACTTAAGAAGTTCACAGATGTAGATATGAGCAGCAATCCTGAGAGCAGGGGAATGTTCCTCGGGCATATGGAGGAGACTGTTAAACATCTCTACAACCATCCATCAATATGCTATTGGACCATCTTCAATGAAGGTTGGGGACAATTCTGCGCAGACTCTTGCTACGACAAACTGAGAGAACTCGATCAGACCAGATTCATAGATAGCACTTCAGGTTGGTTCAAGCAGAACAAGAGTGATGTTGACAGTTATCATGTGTATTTTAAACCGGTAGATATTGCTGCAGGAGCAAGACCTATGGTCTTATCTGAGTTTGGCGGTTATTCATGCCAGATTGATGAGCATAGTTTTAATAATGGCAAGCCATACGGATATAAGAAGTGTCAGAGCCCTGCAGAACTGCTATCTGGAATGGTTGATCTGTATGAGAATCAGGTTCTTCCATTGATAGAGAAGGGCCTATCTGCGGCGATTTACACTCAGCTATCAGATATTGAAGATGAAGTGAATGGACTTGTTACATACGATAGGGCATATAACAAGATTGAAACATATATAGGAACAGGAAGAGTCGAACTGATAGGTAATCACACTGACCATCAGGGCGGTAGAGTTCTAGTATGTCCAACCAAAGAGAAGATAAGTGCTTATGTTGCGGACAACAACGAGAAGCGGATTAGAATTCACTCTGAAGGCTTTGAACCATTCGAGGTTACAATAGGTCAAGGTACTATTGAATATGAGAAGGGAACTAGCAAGGCGATTGTTGCGGGATTGCTCGCAGGATTCACTGAGAGATATGGTGAGATTTCTTCAGAAGTCAATGGATTCGATTGCTATATCAAGTCTGACATAATTGTTGGCGGAGGAAGTAGTTCTTCTGCAGCATTCGAGATACTCATTGCTCGCATGATTAATGACAAGCTTTACAATGGAGCTGCTGATGCAGTTGAACTTGCCAAGATTGGAATGTTCTCTGAGAGAGCTTTCTATGGTAAGCCATGTGGAATGCAAGATCAACTTGCTATCAGCCTCGGCAAACCAGCACTCCTAGATTTCAGCGGCAAGGAACCAACGTATGAGCTGATTGGCAAGGATATTGATTCATTCGGATATAGAATGGATATTGTACCTACGGAATCTGACCATGCATCAGCTAATGCAGAATTCTCTAAGATTCCTGAAGACATGACCAAGGTAGCCAATGTGCTCGGGCTCGAGAGATTGGGCGATATCAGTAGAGATAAAGTCCTATGGCGCTTACCTGATCTGCAGAAGAAGGTAGAAGAGGGTGAGATTACAGAGCTTCAGCTTAATAGAGCAAGACATTTCTATGATGAAACGGAAAGAGCACTTGCAGGAGCAGCAGCCCTTGAAACAGGCAACTTTGCAAGATTCCTAGCTTGCGTCAACGAATCCAGCTTGAGCTCAGAGAATCTACTTAAAAATATCCTTCTCGAAGGTGAAACCGAGAACAATCTCTCGAGAACAC
>JAUNQL010000036.1 GCA_030536195.1 Clostridia bacterium
TAGCAATGACATCACCATCATTGATTGTCAAATTGACATCTTTGAGGACATATCTGCCATTATTGTCCTTATTGATATTCTTAAGTTCAATCATTGCTTATCAACTCCTTTCAATATCTTTTCAGGAGTCCTTCTCTTTGGGTCGCTTCCAACCTCAAGACTCTTAACAAATGCCATGATTCCCCAAGCAAGAAGCAAGTATATAATCGCTGTCGATACAAGTGGGAATACTGTTTCGTACGAACGGCTACGAATAAGATCAGATATCTTAGTCAAGTCCTCAACAGTGATATAGCCAACAACTGCGGTTGCCTGAATGAGGCTAATAATTGACTCCTTGTACTCGTTAGCAAAGCTTCTAGCTGCCTGTGGCAAGATAAACTTCTTGTATGCCTCCATTGAGGAGTATCCAAGGCTGAGCGCAGCTGCGTGTTGGCCAAGTCCCATACGATCAATAGCCCTATGGAAGAGGTCTACAATAGTCGCTGAGAAAGCAGCCGTAAATGCAATTATTGATACATTCAGTCCGCTGACGCTTGTATTACCAAAGATTACATAGTAAACAATCATCAAGAACACAACTATAGGTATACGCTTTAAGAGTAAAACATATATATCAAGGAGTTTCCTAACAACTTTTGTCTTGCCCATTACATGGAATTCAAGTGAATATAGACCAAATCCAAGAACAGTTCCAAACAAAGCTGCAGAAATGCTGATAAGCAAAGTTACGCCAATTCCCTTGACGAACATCTGCCATCTGCCTTCTCTGACAAATGTCTTATCAAAGCCATTCTTTACAGCTGCCAAGAAGTCATAATCATCTGTATTATCAGCCTTAATTACTGCTACTGCTCCACCCTCATAATCAGGTGATGAGAAAAGGAATTTTTCGTTTCTCTCGTCCGTGTATGAGAGAAGTCCAACACCCATATCAATTCTGCCGACACTGGCATCTGAGAATACATCGTCAAGCGCTAGGCTGACAAGGTCAGGCTTATAGCCGTACTCCTTACAGAACTCATAGACAAGGCCAATCTCATAGCCTGTAATTCTGCCATAAGATAAGAATGAAAATGGCTCTGAATCAGCTGTTGCAGCAATCTTGATTACACCATTAATATCAGGCAAATCCTCATAATCATAGTAAGTAAGGCGTGCTTCTGTGCCTGCCTTAATCCACTTTCCTTGTAAAAGGCTTAGTTTTCCACTTTCAGAATACTCATAGAGAAACTCGTTAAACTGTTCGCAGAGTTTCTTGCCCTTTTCGTTTCTAGTGAAAATAGGACTGTACTTTTCCTTTGTGATAAGCTGTGGGATATATTCAATGTCATCGCTTTGATCACAAAGTGCCTCTGCAGTCGCATCGTCACAGAGGAAAGTGTCTATTTTATCACTACTAAGGGCTTTTATGAGATCGGAATATGTGTTGTAAAACGACAGAGTAGCATTAGGAAAGTCCTCTTTTGCAGTATCCTCAAAGAGAGTACCGACCAAGATGCCTATCCTCTTGCCATCAATATCGTTTAAATTTACAATCTCATTTTTCGCATCTGACGTGTCACATGCTGTGAAACTCAGCAGCATTATCAACATCGCCAATGCTAAACAAATCTTTTTCATTGTATCAATTCCTGTGCTATAAAATCTGCTTTTTCTTAAGTCCAATTACAAGCGGAACAAAGGTTGCCATTGGAAGCAAGAAACCAATTACTTGGTAGCCTGACTGAACCAAGATGTTGTAAGTTCCATGATAGATGGACGCGATTGACAGCAGTGCCAGTGTACCAGCAAGGAACACTGTCCTATGTGAATGAACAAAGCTCATTCCAAAGCCTACTGCCATAGTACAAAGGCCGTGCATCATGCCAGCACCAAAGCCTCGAAGGAGTGCTATCCAAATCGAGATTGCGCTTGCTGATGCAGCAAAGACACATGCGTTTTCCATTATCGCAAAGCCTACACCAACGGCGAGAGAAACCTCGAGCAACTGTTGGCGTGATGGTTTGAGAACAAACGCATACATCAAAATCGGAAAGGCCTTAAACACTTCCTCAATAAACGGTGTCACATTGGAAGTGAAGTACTTCTGAGAAAATGAGGAAGCCTCATACACTATTGTGTTGAGTTCCCCGCACGCGAGCGCCACTATCATTCCAAAGGAAATGAAAACAAGTGGCAAGCGTGCTCTGTCCTTGCACACAACGATCATCATGGCCGTCGGTGCAATCATGCTGATAAAGAGCAGGGCGTTTAAATAATCCATTTCTCAGCCCCCTTTACAGCAGATACCGACACTCCGACGATGCAGAGTGAGCAAAGGACGCCAACTACACCTGACAATATAGTGCCAAATGTGAATGACAGGCAATAAAGTATTGCAAATATCAAGTATAGGAAGCTAAAGATGTTACACCATTTGGTGCACTCAAGTATTCCAAGGCTGTCCTTTGGCAACAAGAGATGCTTGAGTGTGTAATATGATGCTGGAATCTCAGCAGCAATGACGATAGCTACTACGACAACAACAAATGGCCTTGTCACTCCACTCCAGGCAAAAATTACAAACAGCATACCCACGAACGTAAGGAACGGTGCGATAACGGCAAGTCGTCTTGCGCGCTTGCCACTTTCGCCATGCTCATCTACGAGCGCGTCTAGCGTTCCCCTGTTGGCTGCAAGGATGAACATAACGCAACCTAGTATACCAAGTATAGAGATTGCTACATCCTCCTCAAAGCCTCCACAGAGGTACGTCGTAACCGACGATACCTCCTGCAAGGCATAGCAGCCAACAGCACATATTAAAATTTGGAAATACATCGGCTCCCCTTTGCGGAACAGCTTTGTCGCGCCATAGATAAAAGCGCCTGCCGCAAAGACGAAACAGATAACATCAAACAATACTTCCATAATTACTCTTCTTTTATTTATCTGAATTTATATCCGTAAGTTTAAACGATGATACTCGTTTAAGTGCAATTAATGTGGTGATAACTACAAGTACTGCAGTTACAACAACACCAGCAATCATAGCAATTGGGTCAGGTGTAAGCATAAAGTACGATGCTTCTGTTATAAGCGTCTGTATTGTCTTGTATCCTGCTAAAGCACCCAGTGCTACGCCAAATATCATACCTATGATTGTTAAGACAATCGTATCAAGATAGATATATTTCTTGGCATCCTTCTCATAGAAGCCATTAATCATAAGGACTATGAGTTCCTTTTTCTTCTCTGATACAAACATTGAGAAGAGATTGAGAAGAACAAGGAATGCCATTACTACTGACAAAATCATGTAAACAGCAACTATTGCTTTTGCAACAAGGATGTTTACATCATAGTTAATCTTGGAATCATAGTAGTAATTCTGAATGGTCATAAAGCCATCTTCATCCTTCAAGAGGCCTGTAAGATCAGCGATTGAAAGGTCGCCCTTGCTAAGCACTAATGCATTTGTCTTAGCACTATAGCCATAGGCTTGCTCAAAGGCATCTTTGCTAGCAAATGCTGCGACTCTCAAGTTGTAATACTCAGCAGTATCTTCGATGTCAAAAGCATGAATTGTACCAGCACCATCTACAAACTCAACCTTGTCGCCTGGCTTTGTATCAAAGAAATAGCTATATGATCTGCAAACCCATGCGCCACTTTCGATTTTCTTCTCTTCACCATCATTGTTAATCATATGGATGTTGTCATAGAAGGAATCATCAAGCGGAACCATAAGTTCTGCTACAATTTGCCTGTCATTTGGAAGGTGTATTGAACCAGGCTGGAAATAGATGCTTGAATACTCAATTTCATTTTTATCAAGAATTGATGTGATATTCTCTACATACTCCTCATTACTGTCATCAACGTAAATGATAGTATCAAAGGTTGTAAGACTACCAAACTGACGTTTGATACTGTTGTTTATGCCATCATAGAATGTCAATGAGCATACAACAAGAGCTACACAGCCAGTTACACCAACTATTGTGCCAAAGCAACGGCGCTTGTCATTGAGGCAATTGTTAATAATTGTCTTAGTAAGCAGTGGCAATCTATTCCAAAGCTTAGTCTTTTCAAAGAAGCGTTCCTTTGCCTTTGGTGGCTCTGCACCTTGTAAAAGTTTTACAGCACTCTTCTTTAATACCTTATTGCATGCAAAGAGTGTAGTTACAACGATAGTTACAAGTTCAATACCGATGATAATCAAAGCATCCTTAAATGAAGCGTAATATACTGTATCAGCAAAAGTAAACTGATCAGATATTATGTACATAAAGAACGTTTCAAGTGCAAATCGGCCTAACAAGACACCGAGGATTGCGCCTACTATTGCAGCAACCAAAGTAAATCCAAGTTCGGAGGCTTTAATCTCTCTATCAAAAAGACCCAAAGCCTTCTTAGTACCAATAAGTACAGTCTTTTCATAGACCATACGTGATACTGCACTATAACAAACAAGAAGACCTACGATAATAAAGAGAGCTGCCATTGTATAACGCATCTTATCAAATACGTTCTTAACGCTGTTGCATACAACAAGTCCACCATTGTAGTCTCTTGCCATTGCCGCAGCATCATAGGCAACTATATTGCCTGTTGCTGTTTTAAGATCTCCAAGTTTTACTTTTCCTTTTTCGTACTCGTCTATTGCAGCCTGAAGTTCTGCCTCATATTTTGGTATAAGCACGCCTTCTGCATAACGAATTTGAGCCCATCCATCACTAATGGCCTTTGTACCCTCTTCTATCGCCTTCTTACCAGCAGCAATTTGGGCCTCACCATCAGCTATTTGTGCACGAGCATCGTTAAGAGCTGCGAGTGCGTCATTATAGTACTGCGAGAGGAGCTCATGAAGTCTTGAGAGGATAGGTATCATCTCATACTTATGCTCCTTATAATAGCCAGATACAAAGTTCTGATAAAACTCGTTATAGAGTTCTACAGCAATGGAATCACTTGGCAAATACTTATTTATAAGGCTCTTTAATCTATCAAGCAAGCCATTGTTATATGCTTTTTCAACCAATGCATATACTTCATCGGCAACATCCTTGCCAATGTCATAGATTGACTCGAATAAATCATATATTTCTTGAACTAAAGCGAATGCATCTTCAGCAGTCTTTAGTTCTTCTTTTGCCTCAGCGAGTCTGCGCTCTCCATCGGCAACTTGCTTTCTTGCATCCTCAAGTTCTGCTTCCTTTTGACGAAGGAGTTCCTTGTTGGCCTCTATCTCGGCTTTTGCAGCCTCAAGTTGAGCTTTACCGTCCTCAATCTGTGCCTCCGCATCAGCAAGGCGCTCGTTGAGCTTATCAACAAGTTTATCTCCTGCTGCTAAAATCTCTTCATTTTTATCAGCAGCCATCTTATCTGTGACAGCCTCAACGCGCTTCTTTAGCGCATCAGATGCAGTCTTATACTCGTTTGATTCATTGGTATATTTTGCGAGTTCATCACTTGCGATAAGCAGATCAATATATCCGGTAAACGCATCCTTATCAAAAGTTTCCTCTGGAACAAAAATGATAGTATTAATTGGAGCCGCATTATCAAGTGCAGAACCGTATGTAATTGGATAGATACAACTGTATACAGTTGACTCTACGAGTGCTGTAACCTTGACTTTGTCAGTAGTCAAGACTTGCATACCATCCTCGTCTTCCTGTGGCTCTGCCAAGGCATCCAAGTCACCAGCAAGGACATCATTCAAATTATATGTATCCGCTGAAGCATCATGCTTAAATTCGATTACATCACCAATTTTATAGCCATTTTCATCAGCATACTTCTTTTCAAGAGCCGCCTCACCAGCTTTGGTTGGCAATTTACCCTCTATTAAATTCAACTTATCAATGTCATCAGTGATAGTAATTACCTTTGCTTGATTGTATACACCATGATTATCAAAAAATTGGAAATAGAAATTTATACCTTTTACATAGTCTACACCATCTATTTTTGCTATCTTCTCTATATCCTCATCAGAGAATCCATAAGGATAGATAACCTCTAAGTCATGCATTGAAAAAGTCTTGTAGTCCTTTTCTACGGTTGCCTCAACAGCACCGCCAGACCAGCCTATACCGAGGTATAGTGCCACACCAAGCATAACGAAAATAAGTATAGCCACAAAAGAAACTACACCTGATTTTATGTTGTTAAAAAGTTCAATAATTTGTGTCTTTTTCATGGACTTTTATGGGTCTCCTATCTCTCAGAGTTTATATCCGTAAGCTTAAACGACGATACCCGTTTAAGCGCAATTAATGTGGTGATTACTACAAGTACTGCTGTCACACCAACACCTATAACCATCGCAGGAATAGACGGATCCAGGTTAAAGTAAGATGCCTCTGTAAGCATCGTAAGTACTGTCTCGTAACCAACAACAGCACCAAGTACAACACCGAGTATCATACCTATTATTGTCAAAACGATTGTGTCTTGATAGATGTATTTCTTGGCATCCTTTTCATAGAAGCCATTAATCATAAGGACTATGAGTTCCTTCTTCTTCTCAGATACGAACATCTCGAGGAGATTTAAAAGAACTAGGAATGCCATAACAACTGACAAAATCATATATACAACGACAACAACAACAGAGAGTAACTTATAAACTGAAAACTCCTCTGTCATATCACCATAGTAGTCCTGGATAGCTATAAAGCCATCCTCTTCCTTGATAAGACTTGTAAGCTCTGCTATAGAGAAGTCACCCCTCTTAAGCACAAAGGTGTTTGTCTCAGCTGGTAAGCCAAAACTTTCTTCAAATGCATCTTTATTGACATATATATTAATTACAGTCTGATAACTCTCAGCTGCACTCTCTATCTTAAATTTGTGGGTTGTGCCAACGGTGTCAACAAATTTAATTGTGTCACCTGACTTTGAGTCAAAATAGTATGCATAAGATTTGGAAACCCAAGCATCACTTTCAATTTTTCCTTCTACTCCATCGTCATCAATCATATGGATGTAGTTATAGAAAGAGTCATCAAGTGGAACCATGAGAGATGTAACCATTTGCTTATCATTAGGTAAGTTTATTGCACCAGGCTGATAATAAACCTCGGAATATTCAAGACTATTATCATCAAGAATCGATGCAATATTATCGGCACAATCCTCAACATTGCTGTCAATGTAAATCATCGTATCAAAGGTGGTGATATCCGCAAATTGTCGCTCTATACCACTGTTGATTCCGTTGTACATCGTAAATGCACATACAACTAGAGAAACACATCCCATTACTCCAACTATAGTTGCAAAACAACGACGTTTGTCATTAAGACAGTTATTAATGATAGTCTTATTAAGAAGTGATAAGCGCTTCCAAAATCCAAAGCGTTCGAAAAAGCGCTCCTTGGCCTTAGGTGGCTCAGCACCCTGGAGGAGCTTTACAGCAGTTTTCTTTAATACTTTGTTACAAGCGAATAACGTAGTAACAATAATTGCTATAAGCTCTAGTGCAACAATCAGTAATGAATCCTCTATCGATGAATATGCTACTACTTCGTTATATGTATACTCACCAAGTATAATATCGACAACCGCAGTTTCAATCGCAAAGCGACCAAGCAAAATACCAAGTATCGAGCCCAGTATCGCAGCAATTGATGTGAAACTAAGTTCAGAAAGCTTGATTTCTCTATCAAAAAGTCCAAGCGCTTTCTTGGTTCCAATAAGAACAGACTTTTCATATACCATTCGTGAGACCGCACTATAACATACAAGAAGTCCAACAATGATAAAGAGCGTTGCCATTGTATAGCGTACTTTTGATAAAATTATTTTGACTGCATCAGCAATAAGGTATGCACCGTTATACTCTCTTGTCATAACACAGATATCAGAGGAGTTATCAAGTGCATCCTCTACACGTGCCTTCAGTGCCTTGGCACCATCCTTATACTCATCAGCGTTAGTGGAATACTTTGAGAGTTCATCACTTATAATTACAAGGTCAGTATAGTCCTTAAAAACAACCTCATTGAAAGTTTCCTCTGGGACAAAAACCAAACAATTAATAGGCGCGGAATTGTCAAATGCATATCCATATGATGTTGCATATATGCTGGTATATACTGGGGACTCAACGAGTGCCGTTATCTTGACCTCCTCAGTGGTCAAAACCTGAACATCGTTGAACTTAATTACATCGCCAACCTTGTAGCCGTTTACGTCGGCATAGTGCTTTTCAAGAGCCGCTTCACCACTCCCCGTTGGCAATTTTCCCTCTTTTAAATTTAACTTGTCTATCTCATCCGTTATGCTAATAATCTTAGCTTGATTAAGCACACCGTCATTCTCAAAAAACTGGAAATAATAATTTAGTCCTTCAACTTTGTCAACGCCATCCACCTTAGAAATCTTATCAATATCCTCATCCGAAAAACCAGATGAATTAAAAAC
>JAUNQL010000037.1:0-6425 GCA_030536195.1 Clostridia bacterium
GTTTTATATAGATAAATGGCACCATTTGCGTGGTACGCAATTTGCCGAGTCTGTCTTGGTCTATATTTACTGTCGTCATAAAATCCGACTAAAGAAAGATCATCAGGTAATACATTACAATATGCAAGCGGAGTATCTGTTTCACACATGGAAATGATAGCATTGGCTTTTTTTGTATTCATTTCCTGGAAGGCCCTAACGATATCGTTTCCTGTTCTCAACGGTGAAGTTACTTGTAAGAGTGCGATGGTATCAAAGTATTTACCCATTTCCTCGTACTTAGTAAGTACCTCTTTGACAACGGACCAGGAAGATGAGGTGTCTGTTGAAGTTTCTTCAGACCTTAAAAAGGGAACGTCAGCGCCATACTTTGTAGCTATTTCTGCGTATTGTTCAGAATCGGTTGAGACCATTACGGTTTCGAACATATTGCTGTCAATTGCCGCTTTGATTGTATATGCAAGGGCTGGAATACCAGCTATGGGTCGTATGTTTTTATCTGGGATGCCTTTTGAACCGCTTCTTGCAGGAATAATTGCGATATTTTTCATATTAGCCTCACACAATGTGTTTTTAATCAATGTCCATTGTAGCATAAATCATTCACCAATCGAATTAAACATCTTTTACGGTTTTATTAACACAGAAAAATTTGGAGAAAATGCTTTTTGAAAAACTATAACATATCTTTAAGGAAGTATGACAAAATCTGAGCGTATATGAACTTTTTGCCTAAAATACGTGAATTACTTTGTTGATGAATAGTATGGCGGTGTTTAATGTTTAATGTATAGTTGAGATTCTTTGGATTTTCTGTCAGTTATGGCTTATATGTAGCGTTAATAGACAATTTGTGGTACAATTTAAACATTAAGATCCATATATTACTTTTAAGTAATATCACAATTGACCATATTTATTCAAATAATAGACCATTAATTTATTCAGGTAGGTGAAAGACATTAGAAAAGAAATCATCGAATGATAAAGGAATTTGATTTGGACCAGAAACACGAATAATAAGTTCTGTTAAAGCCCAGCTAAAATAGCCAGCTCAAAGCCCGGCTATTTTAGCCAATTTCAGCTCAGGAATAACAGCCAATGTACAAAACCAATGTTATTCCTTAAAGTTACTTAGTTGGAACCGGCCCGCGTGCCGGGGCCATGCCTCCCGCCTCAAGACGGATGGTCTCCAGCTTACGACCACGGTAACTGTCACCCTTGATGATAAATACCGACGCATCATCGAAGATCCTGTCCAAAGAACATTTCAGATCCGAATCATCGGAAAAGAAGTCCGCCCAGGTCTCCGGGTTTCTATTGCTGGTAAAGATCATGCAGTTGGTGCCTTCCTTGCTGTAGCGCCTGTCCACAAGATCAAAGAACAATCGAGTGTTCTCCCTGTCAAAGACACAGCGACCGACTTCATCGATGATCAGGCAGGACGGTTTTACCAGGAAGTTGATCGTTGCGCCTTCCTTGCCGAACCTCCTTGCTTCCGTGAAGCGCTGACTCAGTTCGCTGGCTTTTAGGAAATATGACTTGAGTCCTTTTTCGCAGCAGGCACGACCATACGCCTGAGCGAGGTGAGTTTTTCCTACTCCCTGAGGCCCGATGAACGCAAGGTTCTTGTGCGCATAGACCGCTGACAGTGCGGGAAGCGCCGTAAGCCGTTCGACATCTCTCCCGTGTATGCAGGTAAAGTCGAAGTTCTCAAAGGTCTTTGGGTCCTTTAAGGGAAGACGGCTGAGTTTCAGCAGCGTATTGACTATGGCTTCTATCCGGCGATCTTTCAGGAAACTGAAAGTGGCACGTACAGCCTCTACATCATTCTCACTAAAGTTACTGTTGTTGGCGAAGTACGCCAGTTCGGGAACGCCGATATCTATGCCCAGCACTTTTGCACTGGCTATGATCTCCTCGTATAAAGACTCAGTCATCATGGTTCCTCCTCCCAGCCAAAGTTGAACTTGGAGAAGCCGGAATCATGTCGCGGGGCTTCCAGTTGGCGGATCACTGTCTTTACCGGGACGGAAGGGCTTTCTTCCGGAATGGCTTTTGTATACTGGTCGGCACAGGTGCTGTCGCCCCGTTTCCAGGTTACGTCATGTGTGACGAGCAGTCTGCTGAGGTCATCTGAATAAATGGAAAGCGTATAGTTCTCGCGCTTTACCCTGCAGGTGTGACGGGTGTACCAGTATGGAACACCAAACCGTCTTCCCTCATAGCTGATAAATCCATCAAAGGATATTTTCCTTTCCGGGCAGAGATAGTATGCAATGTCCAGCGTCTTTTCCAGTGCAGAGGCAACGAGCAAACACTCCCTTGAGTGTTTTTCCGCCGGGATACAATTCACAGCTCTGTGGTATCTCGTGTTTTGACTATTGCACCAGCGGAGCGCCTCATAGTTAAGATCTGTTATCGTCCAGAAAGTCCTTCCGGCAAGGAAGTTATCTTTTACAAAGCGGACAAGCCGTTCCACCTTTCCTTTTGTAAAGGGATGCCTGGGTTTGCATAGCTTAGTGAAGAAACCGACTTCCTTCATGAACTGAGCGTATTCACCGTTCCATACAGGATGTCCTTCCTCATCACGTCGTGTCACGACGCTCTTCATGTTGTCCGTAAGGACGTAGCGCGGGATACCCATGTATAAGAAACCATGGATCATTCCGATAAAGAGGCTTTCCTGTGTGGCAGTGGGAAAGAATTCCACATAGCATTCACCGCAGTGGTGACAGATCATTGCGAAACAGGCTGTCTGATAAGTTCCGCCCCGGTTATCGTCCACATTTACGAAACCCCAGTCCATCTGGTAGGATTCACCTGGCCCGGTTTCGTATCGGCGGCCACGGTTTCCCTGAGGACTTACAGCCTGTCGGGGTGCCGGGACCAGGTCCTTATGATCCGCTATGTAGCGCTTAACACTTGACAGGCTTCCGGTATAGCCGAGTTCGGCTATCCGTTCCTGACAGACGGATGAATTGGTCACACCTGCCCGCAGAAGGTCATCAAGCTCTTTTGTAAAGCCAGTGACGGCTGGAAGTACAGGCGTCTTTCCTGTATTGCCGTGAGGCTTTTCCTTAAAACCATTATCCTTCAGTCGGCGAAGCTTTGCTCTGCTGATGCCTGTCCGTCTTTCCAGTTCAGCCAGGTTGACGGTCTCAAGGCTGAAATTTGCTCCAAGCTCCTGCTTCATTTCGTTGAGAGCTTGTGCTATTATTTGGGAAGAGTCATTACTTTTTGGTTCTTCTTTCATCATTCTCCTTTCACTTGTACATTGGCCAATGTAAGTGTAAGGCATTGAAGAACAATTGTAATGGCTTTTTTATCTGAACTTAGATTGGTTAAAGTAACTGAGCTCTGAATGGCTGAAGTATCCGGGCTCTAACAGTTCAAGTTATTAAAAATATAATTGGAAAGTTGGATTTTTGAATGCGTCACAAAAACAAAAGTTTATATGTAGCGGTGTTTAAAAGGCCGTTAGATTTTATATTATCTTTTTTGGCTATAATTTTTTTAATGCCACTAATGTTAATAATTGCGTTACTTGTAAGGGTAAAGCTAGGATCTCCCGTATTATTTAAGCATCCACGTCCTGGAAAAAATGAAAAAAAATTTTATGTTTACAAGTTTCGAAGTATGACTGATGAAAAAGATGAAAAAGGCCAGCTTTTGCCAGATGAAAAAAGGTTGACTTCTTTTGGCTTGAAACTAAGGGCTACAAGCTTGGACGAATTACCAGAATTGTTTCTTATTTTGGTGGGGAAAATGAGTTTGGTTGGGCCTAGGCCGTTAGAAATGTATTTTCTTCCCTATTACAATGAAGAAGAGCATCACAGGCATGATGTATTACCTGGATTGACAGGACTTGCCCAGGTGAATGGCAGAAATGATTTAAGCTGGGAAGAAAAATTCAAATATGACTTGGAATATGTAAATAATATAAGCTTTTTGCTCGATTGTAAAATTGTCATTCAAACGATAATTAAGGTGTTTCGTAAAGAAGGGGTGGTAGAAGAGGGAGGAGCTACGCTAGTAGACTTTGATGTTGAAAGACGTTCACTATGGAAAAAGGCAGGCATAGACTTTCATGAGTAGAGAAATTGGAAGCGAGTTTTGGGATGCGCCAACCAAAGAAGTAGATACTGATCTCTTTCCTCATAATATAGAGTGGTTTCTTTCCGGTAGAGTAGCGTTGAAAAGTATCATTCATGAGATTAAAAGAATGGCTCATTCTGTCGCCATGCCATCATGGTGTTGTGAAAGTATGGTGGAACCTTTTCTTTCCTCTGGGATAGACGTTGAGTTTTATCCGGTGTATTTAGGGGAATACGGTATTTTACAGGAAATATGTCTGGAATGCGATGCGCTATTTGTTATGGATTACTTCGGCTATTCTACAGCCCTCCCAGATTTAAGTAATTACAAGGGAATAGTAATTAGAGATGTAACACACTCATTTTTTTCGGCTAATTATCAGGATGCAGATTATTATTTTGGGTCACTCCGTAAATGGTGTGGCGTATGGACTGGTGGTTATGCTTGGCCTCAGGATGGACACAAACTTCAAATTGAGGAGTATGTTGATCTTAATTACATTAGTCTAAGGGAAAAGGCGATGCAATTAAAATGTCATTATGTAGAAGGTGCTCAAAAAAATGGATATGATTGTACTAACGACAAAGAATACTTAAAAGTTTTTGAAAAGGCGGAGGCAATACTTGAAAGTGGATATACTGTATCGGGAGCTGCTAAACGAGATGTAGAAATCGCTAAAAAATTAGATATAGATTTAATAAAAAAACGACGCATTAGCAATGCAAAAGTTTTAATGGATGAGCTTACAGAATACCTCATTTTTCCAAAACTAAAGCAAACAGATTGTCCGATGTTTGTTCCTATTGTTGTTCCGGAAGGAAAACGTAATAGGCTTCGGCAATATTTGATTTGGGAAAATATCTATTGCCCAATCCATTGGCCATTGAATAAAAATTACTGTTTGGATGGTAGGGCACGTTTTTTGTATGATAATGAATTGAGTCTTGTATGTGATCAAAGGTATTCTGAAGATGACATGAGGAAAGTTGTTGCAGCTATAAAACTTTTTCTGGTGAGGGATTAAAAGTGCTTGAAGTTTATACTCTAGATCAGCCGAAGCAATGGGATATCATTGTTTGTTCTTTTAAGTATTATGATGTATATTGGTTAAGTGGCTATGTAAAGGCTTTTCAAATTCATGGAGATGGGGAACCTTTATTATTCTATTATAAGGATGATAGAGTGCGAGGAATCAATGTTGCGATGAAGAGAGACATATCTGACTTGGATGCTTTCAAGGGAATCATTGAGGCCGGAACGTATTATGATTTTTCTTCACCGTATGGATATGGAGGTTGGATTATTGAAGGCGAGGACATCAAGTCCCTTTTTACAGCGTATAAAAAGTGGTGTGAAGAACATGAAATTATCAGTGAATTTATGCGCTTTCATCCATTACTAAAAAATCATATTTTTTGTAATGATTTTTATGAGGTGGCTGAGCTTGGAGAAGTTGTTCATATGGAATTGAGTTCTCCAGAGTTAATTTGGGATAATTTAACGAGTAAGAATCGGAATATGATTCGTAAGGCTATTAAGAATGATATTAAGATTTACAATGGCCGTTTCCCGGAAATCTTTGACAAATTTAGAGTTATATATAATAAAACTATGGATAAGGATGAGGCACAAAAATATTATTATTTTGAGCCCGAGTTCTATACATCTATTTTAGAAGATCTCCCGTACAATGCTCAGATATTTTGGGCTGAAAAAGATAGAATGATTATAGCGGCTTCCATCATCTTGCTTTCAAATGGTCGGATGAATTACCATTTATCTGGCAGCTTGCAAGAATATTGTTCGTATGCACCTACAAATCAATTACTGTATGAAGCTGCATTGTGGGGCTGTGAGAACGGTTATAAAACCTTATATCTAGGTGGCGGAGTCGGTTCAGGTGAAGATAGTTTATTTAAATTTAAAAGGGCTTTTTTTAAAGGTAGCTTAAACCGATTTAATATAGGCAAGAAGATATATAATAAAGCTAGGTATGACGAACTTGTTGGGTTAAGAAAAGAAATAGAAAATGTAAATTTTTTTCCAAAATATCGAGGATAGGAATAAATAATATATGGATATTGTTGTAATTTCTGAATTTAGTGAAGATTTTTCACGTTCAGATAATGATCGCTTTTTATACTTGACTAATTTGATTTCTCATGAAACGGGTGATGATATAGAACTTGTCACTAGCAGTTTTTGCCATACAACCAAGAAACATAGAACGAACCCTTTAGAACAGTGGCCGTTCAAGATTACCTTTATCGAGGAATCGGGATACTCAAAGAATGTATGCTTAAAGCGATTTTATAGTCATTATTCCT
>JAUNQL010000037.1:6435-7180 GCA_030536195.1 Clostridia bacterium
AGCCAGATGTAATTTAGTGTGCGGTCCCATCTTTAACAGGACCGCGGTTAATAGCAAAATATTGTGAGAAAAAGAATATACCGTTCGTAATCGATGTTCAGGATTTATGGCCTGAGGCGTTTCAAATGGTTTTTAATGTACCAATAGTCAGCAAGTTGATTTTCTGGCCCTTTGAGTTTTTGGCAAATAGTATATACAAACGTGCAGATGCTATATGTGCTGTCTCAAATACTTATTGTAAGAGGGCAAAGGATGTAAATCATAAGGTGAAAGATACCACGTCCGTGTTTATTGGAACTGAGCTTGATGTTTTTGACCGCTATGCCTCAGAAAACCAAGTAATGAGAAAGGATGATGGAGAGATTTGGATGGCTTATTGTGGTACGTTAGGAACAAGCTATAATCTTCCCCTTGTGTTTGAGGCAATGAAAAAAATTCATAATCCGTTGCTTAGATTTATTGTAATGGGAGATGGTCCTCTAATGGAGCAGTTTAAAAGCAAAGCAAAGGGGTTAAATGTCACATTTACAGGTCGGCTTGATTATAGTCATATGTGTGGAATGCTTTCTGCTTGTGATATAGTCGTAAACCCAATAGTTGGAAGGAGCGTGGCAACAATCATCAATAAACATGCTGACTATGCAGCATGTGGCAAGCCAGTATTAAACACTCAAAAAAGCGAGGAATATCAAATACTTGTCGAAAAGTATCGGATGGGTTTTAATTGTATTACATCAGATGATGT
>JAUNQL010000037.1:7190-8328 GCA_030536195.1 Clostridia bacterium
CAAAAAATATAATTAAACTTATAAATGATAAAGCTTTACGCCTGCAAATGGGTATGAATGCAAGAAAATGTGCAGAAGAACAATTTGACAGAAAATGTAATTATCTAAAGTTAGTAAGTGAGATAAAAAAAGTTGTATATTTGGCAGAAAGTCGAAATTTATGAAATCTTTCAAAAAGCTGATGAGTGAGCTTGCTTCATTGGAGTGCTTCTATGAATTGAGCAATGAGGAACTTAAAAAATTACAATCAGTCCTTTTAAATGCTTATTTAGAGATTAATGAGGTATGTAAGAAACACGGTCTTCATCTTATGTTGGTTGGCGGATCTGCATTAGGCGCTATACGTCATCAGGGATTTATTCCATGGGATGATGATTTTGACTGTGCGATGCTACGCTCGGAATATGAGGTTTTCAAAAAAGTCTTTAATAAAGAATTAGGGGATCGATATGTTTTGAATGGACCGAATTGTGATGGAGAACCAACAAATCGCTTTCCCAAAATATTAATAAAAGACACGCGCTTTGTTGAAATAGGGATTGACGAAAATGATGATCGAGCAATGATAAAGCTTGATATTTTTATTATAGAAAATGTACCGAAGCATCCGCTATGTAGAATTGTTAAGGGATCATACTGCTTGTTTCTCACAGCAATTTCAAGCTATGTTCAGTTTTATGAAGAATGTAATGAGGATATTAAAAATTATTTGATGCAGAGCAGGGAAGGGAAGAAAGCATATTACTGCAGATTAGTTTTTGGTTGGCTTTTTTCTTTTATTCCGGCAAGGCAATGGATTAATGCTACTGATAATGCATATCAATATCATAAAGTAACTTCATTAGTATCTCTTCCATCTGGAAGAAAGCATTATTTTGGAGAAATTTTAAAATATAAAGATATAATACCAGCCTCTACTGGTATTTTTGATGGCCATGAAGTATATTTACCACAGAATCCGCAAGTGTATCTTTCTAATCTTTATGGGGATTATATGACACTTCCCCCAGTTGAAAAAAGAGAAAAACATCGGATCAAACAAATCAGTTTCAAAAAAGATGAGGTATAAAGAATGAATGCTTGTTTTTTTTGCACTACCCCTTTTCAAATTATTACGGCAGTTTCAATGTGCCCCTCA
>JAUNQL010000187.1 GCA_030536195.1 Clostridia bacterium
CGACAGCTGCATGAACTGTATATTTCTGAATTCTTCCATCAGCTTGGATTAGACGGAAGAGATTTTTTCCAGAACAAACTGCTAAAGAGTCAAACATCGCAAAACGTAAAAACAAAGCAGACCATTCTGGGACCTCATCGAGCCACAATTCCAATAGTGTATCTGCTTCACAGCAAATAGGCACAATAAAAATATACATCATCAGCCATGTGAACTTGGTCCCCCTATTTCCCAAATGTATTGCGTATTCCTTATCACTAGCTGCATAAGACTTAGTAATTTGAGGCGAGAATGCGACAGTAAAGCTATTAACGAAACTCTGTACAGCTGAGTTAACTTGGCCGGCAATTCCCCTTGCTGCGTTGAATGCTACACCGAAGAATACATTTACCAGCATGGTGACACCTTGCGTGGCAAATGTGTATGCTCCACTGCTAAGTAGATTCCTTCCACTAAAGAAAGTCAATTCTTTAAGCAGTTGTTTATCGAACACTTTTGGTGAATAATAAGATTCCTCAAAGTGTTTTCTACAATACCAACCATAAAATAGCCGTATCAATAATACCATGATTACATTAAGTATTGCCAATAGTATCAAACGATCTCCGTCAAATGCCTTGATCACAAAGCAAATGCAAAGATTAAGAAAAGCCTCCGCTATACTAAAATAAGCATATATGCTCATCTTTTCATGGGCTACAATCAACGAATTGTATGGTGAACTGATAAGACAGATTATTAGTGATACAAGTGAACATTGCAAAACCCAAAACGCAGCTATTTCTCTTCCACCTGGGATATTTGCTCCACTATTGAGAAACCATAGGCCGAAAACTTCTAGCACCACAGCCACAATGGCAGACATAATTATTTGTGCATTGACAGAAGTAGAGAACAGGGTTTTCAATCTATCCCTGTCACCTTTGCCTAGCGCATAAGTTATATAGCGTGATATGGCCTGAGACATTGTTTCAGTGAAAATCGCAGACATCCCCACAATACCGCCAACAACATTGTTGATACCAAAGTTGTCTACGCCCAATGCATGAAGCATAACACGTCCCGTATACAACCTCACAATCACTGTAATGAATGTTCGGAAGTACAATGCAACGGTATTCTTCGCTATTCGCTTATTATTTTCGGATTTATCTGGCATTAATATATTACTTTGTTAACCCGTAGATTCTTTCAATAATCTATCCAGGGGCTTCTAGGACATTGGACGCAGCGGCGGTTCTTTTCTGACGAAGCCGCTCCGACGCTCCATCAGCAAAATCTTTGAATATGACATTTATCACAACCATTTTCAACGTATGTGAGCGCCTTTGTGCCTTAATCAGCCTCTGTGCTGGTGCTTCTCGTCATCCGGATCAGCCAATGGGTGGATTCTCTATAAGGAGGATCTGCCTCGCGGCTTTTCTATAGTTCTTTTCTCCACACCATCTTGTTCACGATGCCGACGTAGGACTGGATGATCTTCACGACCTTGGTGGAGACGTTTTCCTCGATGTAGTCGGGAACCGGGATGCCGTGGTGACCGTCGCGGCAGAGTGAGACTGCGGTATCAACTGCCTGAAGGAGTGACTTCTCGTCGATGCCGGCGATGATGAAATCAGCCTTGTCGATGGCTTCCGGACGCTCGGTGGATGTGCGGATGCAGACGGCTGGGAACGGATGTCCGACGCTAGTAAAGAATGATGATTCTTCAGGTAGGGTACCGGAATCTGATACGACTGCGAATGCGTTCATCTGGAGGCAGTTGTAGTCGTGGAACCCGAGCGGTTCGTGCTGGATGACACGAGGGTCAAGTTTGAATCCGCTTGCCGCGAGGCGGTTGCGGGAACGCGGGTGACAGCTGTAAAGGATAGGCATGTCATATTTCTCGGCCATCTTGTTGATGGCGTTGAAGAGCGACAGGAAGTTCTTCTCCGTGTCGATGTTCTCCTCGCGATGTGCGCTCAGAAGGATGTATTTGCCTTTCTCAAGTCCAAGTCTTTTGTGTACGTCGCTTGCTTCTATCTCA
>JAUNQL010000188.1 GCA_030536195.1 Clostridia bacterium
CAAAACTTCTTCGCCACCGAAGAACTTGATGATAACTGCCTTTGGAGCCTTACCCTTTCTGAAGCCAGGAATGTTTACTTCCTTCTTGAGCTTATTGTATGCCTTTTCCTTTGCGTCAGCCCATACCTGACCGTCAACGGAGCACTCAAGCTCGTAAACGTTAGTTTCAATCTTGTTTTATGATTTTAAAGCCATTTCAAAGACTCTCCTTTTAGAACAATATAATTGTATCGTTAAAACTCATATATTATAACAGAACAGTTTTTATTTTTCCACTACTTTTTTATTTTGCGATAAGCTTCGGTACAAAGCCCAGTGAATCAGCAGAAATGAGGTCAAATTTTACTCCCTCATACTCACCACGGAATGCGTAATTTATCGAGTTTCCGTGAAGGTGTGCGTAGTAGCATTTCTTGACGCCCGATTCCTTAATCGCATCCATGATTTGATCACAGACACGGTCCTGTGTAATAGGTGGATAATGCAGGAATAAAATTGGCTCTCCACCCACATCGTTTGCGGCAGCAACCGATGTCTTGATACGGCCGCATTCGCGGTTGATGACCTTCTCGCCGAGCTCGCTGTCATCGTCGTAGAACCAGCCACGCGAGCCACAGACAGCGACATCCCCTACGCGGTATGCGTTGTTGAAGAGGAACTTGATTGTGTCAAACTCATTATCCTCTAAAAACGCATTCATCTTGGTCAGTGTCTCCCACCAGTAATCGTGGTTGCCCTTGCCAATTATCTTAGTGCCTGGGAGCGCGTCAAGGAACGCCAAATCACGCCCCGCATCAGTGAGTTTCAAGGCCCACGAAATGTCGCCCGGAATGACAACAGTGTCCTCCGGGTTGACTATTTTTATCCAGTTTTTCTCAAGGCGTTCCATATAGTCGCTCCAGCCACCAAAGATATCCATTGGCTTGTCGGCTCCGAGCGAGAGATGGGTATCGCCAATTGCGAAAAGGGCCATAGTAAAACCTCTAAATTAGATTCCGAGCATGTCGTATACACACTGCTCCATGTCAGCAACTTTTGATACTGAACTGAAGCGTACTTCGCGCTCGCGAAGTCCCTTGAGTGGGATTGGAATATGTGTACCTGTAAGATTTGAAAGTTCGTCTGCCATTGAAAGTTCATCCATCTCTGGAACAGAGCCAGAAATTGCTGTAAGTACAGCCTTTGGGAACTTGTAAGCAGATGCAGTTGATACAACAACAGTTGGTGTGCCATCTGTTGTCTTGTTATGAACTGCGAGTGCGATTGCAGTGTGAGTATCGGTGAGATAACCCATATCAAATGTTGATTTGATTGTTGCTGCATCCTCTTCCTCTGTTGCGTAGCCTGCGATGAAGTCCTCACCGATAGCAGACAAAATCTGCTCTGATACGGTGTACTTGCCACAGCTTGACAGAGCACTCATATATCCACGGATTTCCTCATCGTTTTCACCTGAGAGATGGAAAAGAAGTCTCTCAAGATTAGAAGAGATGAGGATGTCCATTGATGGTGAAGTTGTGAGATAGAAATCACGATTTCTGTCGTATGTACCAGTTGTTAAGAAGTCTGTAAGTACGTTGTTCTGGTTGGATGCGCAAACAAGTTTGCCAATTGGAATACCCATCTGCTTTGCATAGTAAGCAGCAAGGATGTTACCAAAGTTACCAGTTGGTACAACTACATCCATCTTCTCGCCAAGGAAGATCTCTCCCTGAGCTACCATATCGCAGTAAGCACTGCAGTAGTAAACAACCTGTGGCACGAGACGTCCCCAGTTGATTGAGTTTGCAGATGAGAACATCATGCCGTTCTCGGCAAGTTTATCTGCAATCCTCTTGTCAGTAAAGATCTTCTTAACGCCTGTCTGGGCGTCATCAAAGTTACCCTCTATTGCGCAGACGCCGACATTCTTGCCCTCCTGTGTCTGCATCTGAAGCTTCTGCATAGCGCTGACGCCCTGGTCAGGATAGAAGACCAAGATGCGTGTGCCTGGTACGTCTTTAAAGCCCTCAAGTGCAGCCTT
>JAUNQL010000189.1 GCA_030536195.1 Clostridia bacterium
GTGACCTCGTTGCAGCGCGCGACAAGGTGGGCCGTCTGCCAATCATCATAGGCAAGAACGAAAACGGATACGCAGTATCCTTTGAGTCATTTGCCTTTGAGAAGGTGGGATACGAAGTATTCCGCGAGCTCGGCCCAGGTGAGATAGTAGAACTTAAAGCAAACTCATGTGAGACACTCAAACCTGCAGGTAAAGAGATGAAAATCTGCTCATTCCTCTGGTCATATTATGGATATCCAAACTCAACCTACGAAAATATAAACGTTGAAACTATGCGTTATGAAAACGGCAAGCGCATGGCTGAAAACGAAATCAAAACTGGCACTTTGCCAAAGGATTTAGACTTTATCTGTGGCGTTCCTGATTCTGGAACCCCACATGCTATAGGCTATTCGCACAGGAGCGGTGTCAACTTCGCTCGTGCATTTATCAAGTACACGCCAACCTGGCCACGTAGCTTTATGCCAACAAACCAGTCACAGCGTGCCAAGGTTGCTAAGATGAAGATGATTCCTGTTAGGGAACTTATCAAGGGCAAGAACTTAATGTTCGTTGACGACTCTATCGTTCGTGGAACACAGATGAGAGGAACAGTTGAATTTTTATATGAAAATGGCGCAGCATCAGTGCATATGCGCTCTGCATGTCCTCCAATCATGTATTCATGTAAATACTTAAACTTCTCTCGTCAGACAAGTCCTATGGAACTCTTCACAAGAGCAACTATCTACGAGATATAGGGCGAAGAGGGACTTCGCCACATTGAAGAGTATGCTGATGCTACAACAGAGCGTGGTCGCAAGATGCGCGAGCGCATGGCAGAAAAGCTCAAGCTCTCTTCACTTGAATTCCAATCACTTTCTGGACTTGTTGAGTCCATTGGTTTACCAAAAGAGAAACTCTGTACCTACTGTTGGGACGGTAAAGAATAATTAAGGAGAAAACGTAATGGAAAATTCTATGTCCAAAGCATATGCAGATGCCGGTGTTGATATCACTGCTGGCTACAAAGCTGTTGAACTTATGAAGGCCCATGTTGCCAAGACTATGACCGAGGGTGCAAAGCTCGGTGCAATAGGCGGCTTTGGCGGTCTCTTTGAATTGCCAGAGGGCTATGTTAAGCCTGTATTGGTTTCTGGTACTGACGGTGTTGGTACTAAACTTAAAATCGCTTTCTTGATGGACAAGCACGACACAGTCGGCATTGACTGTGTAGCAATGTGCGTTAACGATATTATCTGCTGTGGTGCAAAGCCACTCCTTTTCCTTGACTACATCGCTTGTGGCAAGAATGTGCCAGAGCGTATCGCTGATATAGTTAAGGGCGTAGCAGAGGGCTGTGTACAGTCCGATGCAGCACTTGTAGGTGGCGAGACAGCGGAGATGCCTGGATTCTATCCAGAGGACGAGTATGACCTCGCAGGCTTCTCAGTTGGCGTTGTTGACAAGGACAAGATCCTTGACAACAAGTCAATGAAGGAGGGCGATGTCATCATCGCTTTGCCATCATCAGGCGTCCACTCAAATGGTTTCTCACTAGTACGTAAGGTATTTGATATTGAGAATATCAGTTCTGAGGAACTTAAAACTCCTTTGGCTGAACTCGAGGGCAAGTCTCTTGGTGAGACACTCCTCACGCCAACCAAGATTTATGTAAAGCCTATGCTTAAGCTCTTCGATGCAGTCAAGGTTTCTGCTGTATCACACATCACAGGCGGTGGCTTTTACGAGAATATCCCACGCTCAATTCCAGATGGAATGTGCGCTAAAATTAATAAGGATGACGTACGTGTCCTTCCAATTTTCAAGCTTTTACAGCAGCGTGGTGGCATCTCAGAGCACGATATGTTCAACACATATAACATGGGTGTTGGCATGACAGTTGTTGTTGCTGCTGAGGATAAGGATAAGGCAATTGAAGTATTGAAAGCCGCTGGCGAGGATGCTTATGTACTTGGCACAATAGTCAAGGGCGAGAACAAGATTGAACTTATCTAAGGAGACCGTGATGAATAAAG